>PBVB01000004.1 GCA_002728075.1 Flavobacteriaceae bacterium | reverse complement strand
TTTTATAATGAGCGTTACATCAAAGTTACTTAATGCCGTTAAAAAAAGTTTAGAATCTTTGATGCTATATGAGAGATCAATAAAAAATATAGAACCTTTCCCTAAACAATTTTCTGTTTTAACTGAAATATTTAATACTAAAGTTTCTGATAAGAGAAATTTTGATCCAGTTATTAAGGGATTTTTGAGGAAAATGGTAGATTTAGACAATTCTTTGAAATCAAGTTCGATTCATTATAGGAGAGATTCTAATTTTGTAATTGCAGATTCTAACTTTGATACTCGGTCTTATGATTTAAATACACTTAAAACATATTTTGATCAATCTCAAGAATTTATAACTAAGGTGGGAGATATAATAAATGAGTCTGAATGATGCAAGAAAAAAACTTGTCTATGCAGACTATTTATTGAGTAGAGAAAGTTCAGATAATTTTGTAACCGGAGCAACAAATCATATAATTTCCGCAGCAAAATTGGCAATAATTGAATATTTACAAATTTCAAAAGATGAACTTGAAAATAAGGAATTAGTAATTAAAACTTTTAACAAGCTAAATTCTGAACATTCAAATTTCTACAATTTTTATTACAAATTAATAAATTCCGAATATTCTTCATTTGGTTCTGCTACAAATGCTTTAAATACAGTGAAAGAGTTTGTTACATGGGTGGAAGAAAATCGTAAAAAAATCTAGAATTGTTCCAGATACAAGTATAATTATTGATCAGTATCTTTCTCAAAATATTGAAAAATTAAGTTTATCTGAAATTATTATCCACAATGCAGTTATAGCCGAATTAGAAAATCAAGCCAACCAAAATAAGGAAACAGGTTTTATAGGACTGGAAGAAATAAATAAGTTACAAGAATTTTCTAAAAAATCAAAATTTTTAATTAAATTTTCCGGAAATAATCCAAATCAATATAATATTAAAAATGCAAAAAATGGATCTATTGATTCGTTGATAAGGGATTTAGCATTTCACGAATCTGCAATTTTGATTACCTCAGATTATGTTCAATCTGAAGTTGCTAAAACGCTGGGCATTGAAACAAATTTTATTCAAAAAAAATCAAAAATAAAATTAAGTTTTGAAAAATATTTCAAAGAAGACTATATGTCCTTACACATTAAAGAAGATGAATTTATAAAAGCAAAAAAAGGATGGCCGGGTAGTTGGGAATTTATCAAAGTTAATAATAAAAAGTTAAATGATAGAAACATAAAAGAGATATCTGATGAAATTATTGAATCTGCTAGATCTTTAAAAAATTCTTTTATTGAGACAAATAAAAAAGGATCTGTAATTGCACAAATAAAGAATTTTAGAATAGTCATTACAAAACCTCCATTATCGGATGCATGGGAAATTACAATTGTAAGACCAGTAAAAAAATTGAATTTGTCAGACTATAAATTATCAAACCGAGTTATGGAAAGACTAAATTCAAGAGCCGAAGGAATTTTAAGTAAAGAACAAACAGACTATAAATTAGATAATACAAATGTTTATCATCACAGGGGGGGGTTAAACTTAAGAGGTTATAGTGGATATATTGCTCCAGAATTTGATGAAAGCGGAAAAGTTACATCTTTTAGTTATAATGGTATTAGCGGTGCCTCTATAAATACTGAATTAGATTTTAGTAAATATTTACCATATTTTATAAGAAAAAACAATTTGAGTTCATATCTATTTGCTGATGCTGGAATAATTACAAATGATAATATTACTAAAGCAAATTACTCTGAAATATTTTCAGATGTACGCGCAGATGCTGGAATTGGCTTCACATATTCAATTAGAAGATTTAGACCATTAGAAACAGTCAAACCTTTTACATTTAGATTTGATATGCCTTTATTTTTAAATAGACCTCCTTCAGGAAATGAAGATTTCTTCCAATTTAGATGGATAATTGGTCTTAATAGAACTATATAATCAGCTATAATTAAATCGCTTCATTTTTAATTTAATTCTTTTATTAAAACACCTTAAATCTTCTTTAGACAGCTCATTTTTCCACTTTCCAATTGATGTATTAGAAATAGGCTTATTCAAATTTTGATGATGACTCATATTTTTTACACCCATACTACTAATATCTTCTTTCAACAATGATAAATTATCAACTACATCTAAACTTAAGAAGTCCTGTATTTTTTTTATTTCATTGTTTGTGTCATTAATTAAATCTTCATATCTGATCAAATGGACTTCTGTGTTATTCTTCAAATAATCATAAGATCTTATACTATCTTCCCATTTCATTAAAGCATACCATTGATAATAATTTTTAGACTTGTTCTTAATCATTTTTTTATATGATAACATTACATCTCTTGGGTCTCTTATCAAAAAAATATATTTAGCAGCTATAAATTCAGGATATATATACTTAATAAAATTTGTATTAAGTGGACTTTTATCACCCCAATATTTAGCCTCCTTTTTATGTTTAAATTTATATTTTAGAAAAATTTGATTAAAAATTTCAGATATTGAACCATTTTTTAATTTAATTTTAGAAATATCAAGTTGCCAATTAGTTGTTTTCTCTTTTTTCAAGTATAATTTTTTTACATTTTTAAGCCATGCTTTTGTGTTAAAAGGAAATAGAAGATATCTTCTAATAATTATATATGGTAATAAAAATTGTTCAGGAGGTATAACAATATTTTTGTGAGCATTTAAAATTGTCGCTAATAATGTACTTCCATTTCTTCCTGAACCCAAAATAAAAAAATGAGGGTGATTTAAAATTTTATTTTCTTTTAAAAAAAATCTAACTAGCAAAAGTATTGGATACAATACCAATCTGTATTTAATGTAATGATATAAATTATTCATTTTATTTACTAGTCAACTCTTTTATTAAACTAGATTTTCTTTTTTGCATATAATAATTATCTTTTATTTTTAATCTCGCTTTCTTAGATAACAAATCAAAATTACAGCTAATTGCATCATTTATTAATCTACTTAACATTGATGAATCTCTTGATTCTAAAATAAATCCAGTGTCACCAACTATTTCAGGTAACATATTAACAGATGAAACAATTGGTATGCATTCACATAACATTGCTTCACACAAAGATACGCCAAACCCTTCTGTATTTGATAATTGTAAATAGAAGCGACTTTTACTATAATATTCTCTAAGTTGTTTAGGATTTAACCTTCCAAGACATATAACATTATTTGGTATCTTTAGTGAATCTATTTTATCAATTCCAGCTAAAAAAAAATTACAGTTAGGAAAACTACTTGTAACCTCACAAAGCAAATCAATTCCCTTTATATGCTCTTTTCCATTTGATAAAACACTTATGAAAGTATTATTATCTTTTAAAGTTTTTTTGTCTTTACACCAAAAAGAATGATCAACAGCATTGTGTATAACTTTATAAGGAGTAGCTATATCTTTTAAATGATAACTATAACCAAATTCTATAGGTGTTTTAGAATAATAAGTATTTTTAGTGTAGACTAATGACTTACTAACAGGTAAAATTTTATCAACTAAGTTATAGGTGTTACTAATAAAAAATCTCATAATTGGATTTCTTAAATTACCATAATTAATTTCAGGAAAACTAACACAATCAGTTCCATGAACGATTATGAAAATTTTCTTATTGAAAATCTTTCCAAACAATGCCGGGAGCAAAGAATGATAGCCACCAAAAGAAATTAATATCTTATCCACCTTTACTATATTAAAAAGAAGATAAAAAAACTGAACTATCAAATTAAATGGTAAAAGATATTTACTTGACCATTTTTGATTAAAAGAAATTATTTGAAATTTGTCGCTTAAAAGTTCTAAATCTGTCTTTACAAATGTGTAAAGCTGAGGATAAATAAATAATAATTTTTTCTTTTCACTCATAACTTATCACAAATATAAACAAAGATGAATACTTTACTTAGAATATTTGCTTAGCAAAGATTTTTTAAAATCATTAAACAAACTAATTAAATCTTCAGATAATTTAAAGTAAAGAACTAATGGGATAAATAATAAGCATATAATTACTGACCTGTAGAAAAGATCAAATAATGGAATGTTAGTTAAAGGTAAATACAAAACAATGTAATAAACCAAAAACAGAAAAAATAATATTTTTAAGGTGTTCATACTAAAAGGTTGTAAATCCATTTTTATTTTAATAATTGTTAGCTTTAAAATATTAAATAATAAAATTGAAATTGCAGTTGCCATAGCAGCTCCATTTATACCAACTATCCCAAAATGAGCTAGGGGACTTGATGAAGGAATTAATAAATAATTTGTTAAAAATGTAGATACAACTAAAAATAAATTAGTGTAAAGATCGTATTTATAATATTTTGAATTTACTATTATATCCGTATTGACACCAAAAGAAATATTAAATAATTGTGATAAGCCAATATAAAAAACCACAAACTTACCTGCACTAAACTTTTCTGGTAGCAAAGAAAAAATTTGATCAATATTTATCCATACACAAGTAAAAAAAACACCTCCAACAATGAGTAGGTTAAGTGCAGATTTTGAATAAATACTATTAATCTCATTGAAATCCTGTTCTTTCCAAGCCTTGGCTAAAAGTGGTGTTGATATTGCAACTATAGCTTTACTTGGTATTCTAAGCGCATTACCAATAAAAAAAGCAATTGTATAAAAAGCTACTTGCTCTAAATCAAGCAATGAACTAATCATCATTATATCCATTCTTGTTACAATAACAACTGATGCCCCTCCGATTAAAACAAATAAACCAAATTTCAAGATTTCTTTTAAATTTAATGAAGCTAAAGTATATGATAAAGAAATGCGTTTATTTTTAATTTGAATAATAAATAGAATAATAAATTTCAGAAAAAATCCAAAAAAGTAAATTTTTAAAAAATTATCAAAGCTTAAAAAACCAAACCAATATAAAAACAACATTGACATGCTATATATTTTCAAAAAGACTTCATTAATAAAAACAGGTGTAGTTGAATCTAAAAAAGATCTAGATATAGCTGTAAGAATATCAAAAAAACCAATAAAAAAAACTAATAAAATAATATAGAAAAAATTATCTTTAAGTAAATCAGATGCATTAATGATTGAAAATAACTGTTCTTTGAATAAAAAGTACAATAACAGTGCTGCTAAAAAACCTATAAGCGGAGTTATTAAACTAAAGAAATATAATTGACTTTTACTTTTAATTTCAGGAAAAAAACGTAAAAAAACTTTTGGAACACCAACTGTTGTAATAGTTGCAACCAAAATAGAATAAGCAATAATAACTTGTATTAATCCAAAATACTCAGGGTTATCTTCAA
>PBVB01000116.1 GCA_002728075.1 Flavobacteriaceae bacterium | reverse complement strand
GGTCCTTCAATTCCATTGGGATATCCTGGAAAGTTGTCAACGTCTGTTGTGGTTGTTAATTGCCCACCAGGTTCCATCCCTGTGTAGACGACAGGGTTTAAATCAGCTCTAGCAGCATAAATTGCTGCTGTATATCCTGCCGGTCCACTACCAATAATCAAGCATTTTACGTTTTCCATTTGCAAATATATATATAAGGCAAACCTAAAGAAAATAGTTTTTATTAACGAAATTTCATCGTTGATTTTAAACCTATTTATTAACTTATTTAAAGATTTTGTTAATATCAATTCTTTAGTTATGGGGAAATAATATAACCAATTATAATGTCTATTTGTAACTTGTAAACTATGATAAAGAAATTTTTTAACTTCCCAAATAAATATTCTTTTCAAGACGATTTATTAGCAGGTATTACTATTGGAATTGTGACAATCCCACAAGCAATGGCTTTTGCTTTATTAGCAGGCATACCTCCAATTTATGGTCTATATGGCTCTTTTCTCCCTTTGTTAGTGTATGGGCTTTTATCGAGTTCAAATTATTTAAACGTAGGTCCTGTTTCAATAATATCAATTTTTATATTTAATGTACTTTCTCAAAATGTAGAGCCTTTTACTACAGAATACATAAATGATCTTGTAATTCTTGGAGTTATGGTGGGTTTAATTCAATTACTTTTTGGAGTTTTTGGAATTGGAAAGTATTTAAAATATATACCTCTATCTATAATTTCAGGATTTATTCAAGCAGCAGCAATTTTAATTATTGCATCTCAACTTTCAACAGCTTTCGGCATTGAATTCCCTGTTGATGGATTAAAAAAAATACCTTATTTGCTTCTTAACATTCATGAATTAAAATTGAATACTACATTATTGTTTTTAATTTCACTTATATTTCTTTTTCTCTTTGCAAAGTTTTTCCCAAGATTTCCAACTTCTATTTCTTTAGTTTGTGTTACTGGAATCTTGTCGTATTTATTAGATTTTGAGAAACATGGTTTACTTTTAATTGGAGATGTCCCAAAAGGTTTACCGGTATTTATTTTTCCAACTTTTGATATCGATTATATAAAATATCTTCCTGGAGCTTTTGGTATTGCGTTTATTGCTTCAATTGGTAGCTCAATAATGGCCTTAAAATTAGAACCTTATCAGCCAAATAAAATTAATTTAAATCGTGAATATATATCCTTGGGAATTGCCAAGTTTCTAAGTTCCTTCTTTGGATCCATGTTATCTGCGGGTAGTTTCAATAGAACAATTCTTGCCTATAAAATTGGAGGAAAAACACAAATTACAGGTATTGTATCGTCTATTATAATTCTACTTACAATTCTTTATTTAACACCGGTTGTTTACTATTTTCCTCAGTCTGTAATAGCAGCCCTGATAATTTACTCAGTGTACTTTCTTTTTGACTTTAATCTTATGTTTAAATTATGGAGAGAAGATAAAGTTGAGCTATCATACATATTTATAACTATGACAGTTACTTTGCTCTTCGGTTTAGTGGAAGGTATACTTTTAGGGGTTTTAATCAAATATTTAGGAGATTATTTTTTCAAGAAAAAAATTAATTTGTCCTAAAGGAATATACTCCTGAATTACTTTCATTTCCTTGTGCATCTTTTGCAACAACCTTCCAATAATAAACAAAACCTTGTTCAACCTCTGTCTCTAATGAGGTTGTCTCACTTTCATGATTAATGATTTGTATTAGAGTTGTACCATCAACTTTGTCTAAATACACCTCATACAAAGATAAATCATTGTCAACATCACTACAACTCCATTGTAGAGGTATTAAATTGTTTATAGGAGTAACAGTAGAACCAGAAATAGGGAAGGTGAGTTCTGGAGGGAATGGAGCATAATTATCAACTGCTGGACCAGAAAGATAAAACTTCCATGTTTCACTTTCAGATGGAGCGGTACCTTTTGGACCATATGCTCTAACTTTCCAGGAGTATGGCTCTCCATGATTTAATGTTGCCGTTACCTCCGGATTTTCTGATGAAAATTGTTGAAGTTCATCAGTAGAAAGATTAGTAACAAAAAGTCTGTATGAGTTGGTATCTCTAGTTAGTGACCATCTAAAAGTAACTGAACTTTGATTGTCATTTACTACAGTGGTGTCTAAACAAGGAGTATTATTTTCAGGAAAAACAAGATTTGGAACCCCTGGTCTTCCAGTATTTTCGACTTCATCTTTTGAGCAGCACAAAATCAAAAACAGAAATAAAATTTGGAGTATATATTTAACTTTTAACATTCTCATTATTCTTTAATAATTAATTTTGAATCTGAAACAGTTCGACCGTTAACCTTTAGGATGTAACTACCTTGAGGTAATCCTGAGGTGTCAAGATTAATATCTCTAAGATTTTCATCCAATGAAAATGTTTTTGAAATTAAAAGTCTTCCATTAGCATTAAATAACTCTAATAAAACTTTTCTATCCGTTCCTCCAACAAAGACATTTATCTCATTATTAAATGGAACTGGACTAACAAAAATAGACTCTGAATTAAAATAGTTCTTTTCAAAAATACCTTGACATTCAACACCAGTTGTAATCTTAATATTATTTAAGCCTTTATCCATTTTTATTTCAATTTCTGAATCAGTAGTTTCAAAAGTATTTCCATTATGGGTAACAATATATTTACCAGACCCAGACAATGAATATTTCATTGTTTTAGACGAACTTGGACTTTTACTAAATACATTTAGAGGATTCAAATTATTAACATTAACGTTGTAACATCTTTCAAAAGTATCTTTTGTTTGACCTTCAACCGTTATACAAATCTCGTAATTTCCAGAAATAAGATTGTTCATTTCCCAAGAAGAACTCACTATGGGTTTATCATTTTGTTCTACACCATTAACACTAATATTATACTGATATGTATTGTCATTAAATCCAACTCTAATTGAGTTTTGATCTTCACATTTTTCAGACTTATTTACTGTGAAGCTATTTGGTGCTAGATAGAATATTGCACAACCCTCCGCGTCAACAATAGTATCATATGGTGTGTCTTCACATGTATCGTACGGATTCCAAACTCCGTCGTGGTCAGCATCATCTGTGGCATCACCAACACCATCGCCGTCTTCATCGCTTTGGTCTGGATTTGCAACAAAAGGACTATTGTCAAGAATATCGATTACTCCGTCACCATCAGAGTCATCTGAAGCCGAGGCAGGAACAGCTTGAAGTTGTATTGCAGTTGGATCATTTTCAGGAACAACAATATTACTTTGAGTAACCACAATTGGCATGGTTGCTTCCCCATCAGCAGTATTAATATTTATTACTTCAACCTCGTATATTCCGTCTCTATTGTGATCCTGCGGATTTTCAAAATCAGGAGGATTTATAAATGCTAGATAGTCATCAGAATCTTCTGATTTACCACCTCCTTTGGTTCTACTTTTAACCTCAAAGAGGTGCGCATCGTTTCCACCAGAAATTTGTTTTTTGATTTTCCATCTACCAACACCACCTCTTGCAGCTTTAGGATTATAATATCTACTATGATCCACCTTTGGACCGGCTACTTCATTTGCTACATTAAATACTAAAATATTAAAGACTGATCTAGTAAATGAATTTGGAATATCATCAACCAATAAAATTATTCCACTTCGACTACTGATTCCTAAATTGTTTGTAGCTTCTATAATTACTGTATGAATTGTTCTTGTTTCGTAATCTAATCCTGAGACCAGATATAAATTTCTACCCTCTAATCTAAACATTTTAGAATCTTCACCATCAACAATTCTTAACTGAACGTCGTTTTCCAAAGGATTGGTTTCTTTGTTGGTATCTTCAACCAAAATTTCTCCAAGTTTGATTTTTACATTCGAAACATCATCATCTCTTTTATTTTCTAATTGATTGAATGTGTGAGCAAATATTTTTGGAGCTTTAAATGCACATCCATTTTTATCCACTGAAGCTCCAGGGGGTGTTCCAGGGCATATATCTTTCTCATTACTTACACCATCGCCGTCATCATCTTTAATTAATTGTGATAATTCACAACCAAATTCATCAACAGCCGCATTCTCAGGAGTCTCTGGACATCTGTCAAGAGCATTAATAACCCCGTCTTTGTCCTCATCTAATTGACCTTTTGAACAACCGTCAGAGTTTACTTTTTCATCTAAATTTGTTTTTGGACATAAGTCAAACTCATTTAGTACCCCATCCATATCTGTATCTAAACTCACCTGATTTGGAGAACAGCCATATTTATTTACAGCTTCTCCAAACGGAGTATCTGGACATCTATCCTCCTCATTAGGAACTCCATCTAAATCTAAGTCTTTTATTATTTGGCTCTTAGAGCATCCATTTGCATCAACTGGTTCGCCAATTGGTGTGTTTGGACAAAAATCAATTTCATCTGGAACCTTATCAAAATCAGAATCTTTTTCATCCACTCTACACCCGAAGGCATCAACTTTTACTCCTCTTTCTGTATCTGGACACAGATCATCTTCATTTGGAACACCATCTAAGTCAGAATCTATAGTTATAATCTGGTCGATTTTTACTTGTGAGCAACCGGAAATATCTACAATTGTTCCAGCCGGTGTATCTGGACATCTATCAAGAGGATTAGGCACTCCATCTCCATCGTCATCAAGTAAGTCTTCCAACTCTTTTCTTTGCTGTTTGCTACAACCTTTATCATCAACTGGAACTCCTATTGGTGTATCTGGGCACTCATCAAATTCATTTAAAACTCCATCTAGATCTTCATCATCTGGATTTAGCACACATCCTTTGTCATCAACTTTAGCACCAGGTGGGGTATTGGGACATCTATCATCTTCATTTGGCACACCATCGAAATCTTCGTCATTATTTTTAATAGCACAACCTGTATTGTCAACAATTCGTCCCTTTGGAGTATTAGGACATAAATCATCTAATTTGTGAACACCATCTCCGTCTGGGTCTGATTGCGCTCTAGTACATCCATATCCATCAACTTTTTCTCCTTTAGGTGTTCCAGGACAAATATCTATTTTGTTGTTTACGCCGTCATCGTCGTCGTCTTTTTGACTTGGTGAACAACCATTTGCGTCAGCTGATTCATCAGAAGGTGTATCTGAACACACATCTAAATAATCTGGCACACCATCGTTATCTGCATCGAATTGACTTTGAGAGCATCCACTAGCATCGACTTTTTCTCCAGCAGGTGTACCAGGACACTTATCAAATTCATCTTTCACTCCGTCTCCGTCCTCATCTACTTTAAGCTCAACTTTTGTATTTGACACAAGACTAGAAGAATAGTTTCCGGCTAGGTCAAAAATTGTGTTATTTAGTTTTACCTCGAGCATTTGCCCTTTGGATGGAGCACCAGTAAATCCAAATTCTACATCAACTTCCGTTTCATTTTGCTTTATACTTTCTGGTGTTGGACTTTTCAGTGTCAACGAACCTTGAGAGGTGCTTAATTGGAAGTAGTTGACGTTATCCAAAGTAGCTGTTGAATTATTTGACTTATATATTTTTTCATTAAATGTCAACCTTACGATAGAATCGTTGACAAGTTTTATTTTTTCAACAAAAGGCGCAATATTGTCTATTGTGTAATAAATTTCAGTTTGGTTGGTTCTT
>PBVB01000115.1 GCA_002728075.1 Flavobacteriaceae bacterium | reverse complement strand
TGGCCAAAATCCAAATTCGTCATTTTTAGAAATATTGCTAAATCCCAACTTTTCAAAATTTACTACTTCTAATCTTTCTTTGTCTACTAGTTCAAAGAACTTTTCAATTCCGCCTAATTCATTCAATCCAAAAAATAGGCAAATTATAATTCCTATAAATAAAATTATCATTTGAATTACATCGCCCCATATAACTGCTTTCATTCCTCCTTGAAATGAGTATATAAGTGTGATTATGCCAATTAGAAGAATTGATAACCAATAATCAATACCTACCGTAGCCTGTAAAATAAGAGCCATAGTGTAAATCATTACTCCTGTTGCTACGGATCTACTTATTTGAAAAACAAAACTTATCAATAACCTTGAGGATGCATCAAATCTGTTTTCTAAATATTCATAAACGCTAACAACACCAGATTTATATAAAGTTGGAACAATTGCTATCATTAAAAATGCCATCGCGAGAGGTACACCAAACTCAAATGTTAGCCACTGCATTCCTCCTCCATTTTTCAATCCCACAAAAGCTGGTGCTGAAATAAAACTAATAGCGGAAAGTTGTGTAGCCATTGTTGATAATGTAAGTGGCCCCCAGCCTACAGATCTACCACCTAAAAAATAATCCTTCGAGCTTTTATTTTCTTTAAAGAAGAAACCAATTGCTAAAAATATAGTTAGATACAAGAAAATAATTATATAATCAATAGATGTCATTTTTATAAAAATTTAATTCTTAGTTTCCCTCTTATAAAAATCTAAATAAAGCGCAGCAGTCCAAGAAAAGTTGTTACTCCCGCATGCCCTTTTTTTATTTTTATCGCTTTTGTTTGTTGGGTCAAAATACTCATAAAACCCCTCATTCTCAATCAAATCTATTGAATCTTTTTTTATTCTTTTAGATATATCAAAAAGTCCATATTCATTGAACCCATGAAATAATATCCAATTTAAATTTAACCAAACTGGACCTCTCCAATATTTTTTAGGATTAAAGCTTTCACTTGAGGTATCAAAAGAGGCACATATATATTTATCTCCTGTGCTAAACTTTTCATTGAATGTTTTTTCTAATTGTTTAGAAATTCTTTCATCTGGTGCCCCACAAAACAAAGGGGAAAAAGATGAAGATGAGATCCCTTTTAATTTTTTGCTATTTCTTAAATCATAGTAAACATATGCTCCAAGTTTTGAATCATATAATTTTTTATTTAGTGAGTTTATTCCGTGGCTCTGTTTATTTTCTAAAAATTCAATTTTCTTTTCTTCTCCCCCAATAATTGAATATAAATTAATTAGTGACTGATTTGATTTTAAAAGCATTGAATTAAATAGTGGATCTAGAACTAAAAATGGAGAAAACTCAGCAATTTTTTTGTCATCATATTTGTGATTTTTTGCTATCTCAAGAAGATGAATGTAATGATCATATTCCCTTTTAGTTGGACGTTGGGTGGAATCAACGTGATTTGTATCTTTTCTTTCAAATTTATAATCTGGAGGATTCATGGTCTTCCAAATACTGTCCCACAAAGGAGAGTTATCCGTACCAGATTCCCAGTTATGATATATGTAGACAAGACCTTCGTTGTTTACATCTCTATTTTCGTAAAAGTAAACATGATTAAAATACACCTTATCAATTTGAGTTTTTATAAATTTTAGAAAATCCTTTTTATCATCTACAATTTGGTAAATCTTTTCTAAAACAAATCCAAAAACAGGTGGTTGAGTAATTCCAGAAGTTTTAAATTTTTTTGATGAAAATTTACTACGCTCGGATTGAAAGAATTCAGGACCAGGGAAATACGTATCAGCTTTGGTATGAAATACAATATGAGGTATGAAACCATTTTCCCATTGAGCACTAAGTAAGTTGTTAATTTCACTCTTGGCTTTTTCAATATCAAAATGGGCAAAGCCTAGGGCTATAAATCCAGAGTCCCACATCCATTGAAATGGATAAAGTTTTTCAGTTGGAATTGTAAATCCTCCTTTTTGGTGGTTATTAAGAAGTATTTTTTGTGCCTTCTCAATCAAAGGTTTGCTCATAACAATATCATGAATTTGTTTATAGTTAAAGTAAAACTATTGAAATTTTTGAAAATGTTAAATTATTTTCTCTTTATTAAAAAAACAAAATGATGAAAAAGGATAAAAAATGATGAAAAAAGGATAAAAAATGATGAAAAAGGATAAAAAAAGATGAAAAATGATCAAAAGTGGCAAAAAAACAACAATAAATAATCTAAAAAAATTAAAAGCCGTAAAAATTTTTCGTTTGTTGAAAATATATTAAGAATATATCTGATAAAATTTTTTAAAAAATGATCAAAAAATGATAAAATTGATCAAAATTTGATCAAAAATTGTAAAAAAAGGTCAAAAATAATTAAATGTTGAAACATTATTAATTGAAATTCAAATATTAAAATAATTTCTTCACGATGTGAATCATATTTTTGATGTTATATTTAAGTTTATGAGAATACTTATAGCAATTTTATTTTTTACTCCATTTTGTGTTTTTTCACAGAAAATTTTTTCAGTAAAATATCCCTCGCAGGCAGACATTAAAGTATTTGTAACTAGATACTCGTCTCAAGCAGACCTTAACGTATTTAAAGTTAAATATCAATCCCAGGCTATTAAAAACGAGGGTAAATGGTTTTTCGTAAAATACCAATCTCAGGCAGACAGGAAAATTTATTTTGTAGATTATGCATCACAAAGTGATTTAAAAATATTTTTTACTAAATATTCTTCTCAAAGCGGGTGGAGAAATAAAGAAAAAGTTCATCTTTTATATTAAACATTGAATGCTATGACTAAACTTTTAAGCTGTTCTGAAATCCAAGAACTCGATAGTAAGACAATAGAAAACAATGAGATGACATCGCTAGATTTAATGTCGGTTGCAGTACTAGCAGTCGAAAAATGGATACTAAATAATTATAAAAAAAATGAAAAATTTTCAATTATTTGTGGAAATGGAAATAATGGAGCAGATGGAATTTTACTTTCTTGTAAGTTGATGTTAAGAAATTATAAAATTAAGACTTACTATATAAATGAAGTTGGATCTCCTGAATTCAATCATCAATTCAACTATGCAAAAAAAATTAAACTTAATTTAGAAAAAATAGAATTTGACAATTTAAAATTAATTGAATTTTCAGGTGTAATTATTGACTGTATTTTTGGTATAGGCCTTAACAAAGAAATTAAGGGCAAATACTTAAAACTGATAAATTTTGTTAATTCACTTAAAAATAAAATAATTTCAATTGACACTCCGTCTGGTATTTCAGCAGATACATATTTCTCCTCAAATCATATCATCCCAGATATGGTTTTGACTTTTCATGCTCCAAAACTTACTTTTTTTTTCAGTGAATACTTAGACAAAATTAAAAATGTAGAAATCTTGGATATTGGTTTAGATAATTCTGAATACAAAAGAATGGAGGGGGTTGGTGAGTTGATTGATATAAATATGATTGCCAAAATATATAGGCCTAGGAAAAAAATAACACACAAAGGTGACTGCGGGCATGCACTATTATTTACAGGATGCGAGGGTAAATATGGGGCCTCTATATTATGTGGTAAGTCTTTATTTAGAAGTGGGGCTGGATTACTTACTTTTTTATGTGATGAAAAAACGAAAGAAATTATTTACAAATCGCTCCCCGAAGCAATGACATCTGATATAATCACTAGAGGTAATTTTTCGATTAGCTCTGAAATAAAAAAATACAAAGTTATTGGAATTGGACCAGGTCTTGGAACTTCGAAAAAAGTAATTGAAAATTTTAAAAAGATAATTAGTGAGGTGCATTATCCAATTGTAGTTGATGCAGATGGATTAAATATCTTATCAAGGGATAAGAGTCTATTTGAAAAACTACCAAGGGAATCTGTTTTGACTCCTCATATTGGAGAATTTAAAAGGTTTGCTGGAAACTTTGAAAACTCAAATGAAAAGATAATGCTGCAAAGGAGAATTAGTAAAAAATATGGATTAAATATAGTTTTAAAAGGTCCCTATACAACAATGACTGATTCAAAGGGGGAGATGTATATAAACACATCTGGAAACTCTGGTCTGGCCACTGCAGGTTCAGGAGATGTATTAACAGGTATTATAACAGGGCTTTTAGCTCAAAATTATACTCCGTTCAATGCAATGATTTCTGGAGTTTTCCTTCACGGTTTGTCAGCTGATATAGCAGTTAAAAAATCACATGTAAATTCTCTAATCGCATCTGATATAACTGAAAATTTGTCTAGCGCATTTAAGGCATTAGAAAAACTCATCACTCCAAATTAATTTTGGTTTTAGTTTTCAACCAACCCAAAATAATTTTTAAATCACTATTATTTACAAGATCTAAACTTTGAATATTTAATGCAAAAACCGAATTGTCAGATTCATTTTTATCTAAAAGTGAAATGACTCTTTTAGATCCAATTTTATGAGGACGGTGGATTTCCAATAAATCATCGTTTTCTTTTAGAATAAGAGATTGATTATTTATGGCTTTGTGCCAAACTAAAGAATAAGAATAATATTGCTTATAATTTCTAAATCTATATTTTATTTGATCTATTAAATATTTTTTTTCTTCCGATATGTGCTTAAAAAATTGGGATTTTAGAAGTGGTCTCGGCTTATGATAGGTGAGAAAATATTTTCCTTTAAATCCCGCTATTTGTGCTGAATGAGCCTGAGAATATTTAAATCCAGCTCTTTTTAAAGTCCAAGGAAATAACAAGTATTTTAATCGGTAATACCATATTTTTTGGGGCATTTTTTTCCATTTACCAGAAACAATTGGTATTCCATCTTTAAACCAATCAGAAATTTTTGTTGGTTTAATTAGAAACATATCATCATTGAAATAAATAAAATGTTCTGACAAATCTGGAATGTAATGTAGCATTGTTTCAATTGTTGTGCTATTAAATGTTGGGAGAAATTCAATGAAGTCTCTAAAAATTTCTTTATGATCTACAACCTTTAATTTTTCTCTGTACTCCTTTCTCCATCTATTTGAGTTATCAATTATCTTGGGAGTTTGGTTGTCTGTTACAATAAAAATATTATTAATAAATGGAGCAAATTTGATTATGGACTTTATTACGAATTCAATCTCACCTACTTGGTTGTACCTAGTTTTTACATTTTGTATTTTACTTTCTTTTTCACTATTTAAGTACTTTGCCTTTTTTTTGATTAAATCTTTATCTGATCCATCAACCCATGTAATTACAGCGTCAACTAAAATGTTTGGTTTAATGTTAGAATCCATCACACTTTAGTTCGACCCTGGAAAAAGAATGGTTTTTTTATAAGTTGAGGTCAAAACTTTATCCTTAGAATAATAAAGAGGAAAGTATTCATCCTGAGCCCATGATTTGAATAAATTTTTATAAAATGGACTATTAGGGTCGCCTGACTGCCCGGGTGAATTGGTCCCTACAGCTTTATCCCAGTCTCCAGTA
>PBVB01000003.1 GCA_002728075.1 Flavobacteriaceae bacterium | reverse complement strand
TTTTTTTTATGCAAATAATTCTCATTGTTATCTTATTTCTCATCAAAGGATTTGACTCATTAAGCTGTTAAAATTGCTAAAAAATGGAGCTCAAGATGCAAAATGAATTAGATCTAAAAGAAGTTTGTACTACTTTAAATGAAATTATGGAATATGAGTTGGCAGGTGTTGTTCGATATACCCACTCTGCATTAATGGTAGTGGGTCCACATAGGATACCCATAGTAAGTTTTTTACAAGAGCAAGCTAATGAATCTCTTCAACATGCTCAACAAGCAGGAGAACTTCTTACTGGTTTGGATGGTCATCCCAGTCAAAAAATAGCCAAGATCGTAGAGACTAATAATCATTCGATAAAAGATATTCTAGAGGAAAGCTTGGAACATGAGCTGCATGCTTTGAGTTTGTACAAAAAACTTTTGACGATGGTAGAAGGTGCTTCTATATATCTTGAAGAATACACTAGAGATCTAATTGGTCAGGAAGAGCAACATCAGCTTGAGTTGAGAAAAATGTTAAAAGACTTCAGCTAGTTTCCTGAAGCTTTCTTTTATACCAATCTAAATAAGTTCCAATTACTGTTGAAAATTCATCTATTTTAGAAAGTCTAATTAAATGACTATATGTTTTGGGATATTCTGTATGAAAATTCTCTGAGACCAGCGTAAACCCTTTTTCTTTTAAATCTTCGACGTAGTGCCCTTCTCTTAAAAATTGTGAAAAATCACAAAAAAATGAAATATCTACAATCGTTAAATGATTAAAGCCAATGTATTTTGTATGTTTAAGAGACTCTTCAATTCCATTAAGGAAAAATTCATAAGCCGATTTCATTCTTTGATATAAAGCATCATTCATGTCTATGAGACCAAACAAGTATTCTTGATGTTCTCTCGAAAAAACAAGTCCTGAGTCTAGAAAACTATCCACCCTTGAAGCTTCAAAGGAATCTTTTCCATATAAATTTTTAGTATCGTCTTGCCTGGCAATAGCTCTCAAAATACTGTTTGATTCAAATATTCCTATTTTCCCATCAGGGCTAAAAGCTGCCGGAACTGTTCCAAAAGGAATTAACTTAATAAAGTCATCGGTTTTATATAGTACTGAACTAAAACCCCTCTTACCAATTCTTTCAAATTTCTTTAATTTTTTTTTATCCGCATCTGATAATTTTTTTGGCTTGGAGTCCCATAGCCAATTGGGAATCTCAGTAGGTTTATCGCCAATAACTTCAACTGGGATACCAGCAATCTTTGCAGCTATCTCAGCTTTCCAAACTCTTGGGTTCGGTAGATAAGAAAAGATTTTTAGCCCCTTTTCCATAGACCTTTACTAAATAAGTAAAATAAATCTTACCCACATCCAAATTAATATTAATAAACTTGGCAACCAAAATAATGCTCTTAATGGGGTATCTCCAATAAAGCCATTTATAAAAATATGATAGACAGAATGTGCAACTCTTAAACCAACAAACCAATATGCAAGTAAAACAAAATAAGAATCAACCTTTCCAGTTACGTATAAAACGATAGAGATGGCATAAAATAATATGGGAAATTCAAATAAATTAGTTAAGTTTCTATCGGCTTGTTTTGTAATCTCGGTAGCGGATGATGGCAGAGAAAACTTCATCATTTCGCTTCCCGAATGATTTTTATCAATTAATACGTTCTTAAACCTTACAATTGTGCCAATCAAAGAAACTGTAAAAGTTAATAAAACCATATAAAACATAGGTATAAATATTTCAGTATTCATTAAATTCTCCCCAAAAATTTTATTCTTTTTCTTGTTCTCGAGCTCTTAATTTTTCAAGACTTAATTTATCTTTCAAACTCATTAAATATGCTGCGCCAGCAAGAATAACAACCGCAGAAGCCTCAGCAATGATCATCAAAGCATCCATTTCTTTATTTTGCATTACGATCAAACGACACAGAGCAGTGATTGCAATAATAATTGGCAAAGTGACCGGAATTCTTGAAGTTGAGTAAAAAGCTCCTACCATGCCAAGTATCTCTGCATAAATAAATAGCATAAATAAGTCAGGTAAAGTAATTTGCCTTGCTAATAACATCTCATAACAATATAAGGCTGCTGCAATGCAAGTCGATATGCCGATAATTGCCAGTAAAACTTTTTCACTGGCAATAGTAGTCCAGTGAAGTCCTCTATTTAGTGATTTATCATTAAGTTTTTCAAACATAGATTAAGTTTATCTAGTTCTTAATTTCTAGCAAATATAAATTATATTGAATTATTATTTTTGAAAAATTATCAAGAGTTAAGTTTTTGAGTCTTAAAATATATAAATGTATGAAATAGCAAAAAGAGATAAGTTAGAATTTATTCAAAATGGGCTGAAAGATTATTCTGCACAAAGAAATTATGATTTTGGTCCTAAATCTAGAGAAAACGTTTCAAATCTATCAAAGTATATATCTCATAGAGTCATTAACGAATACGATCTCGTTAGAGAAATTCTCTCTCAATACAGTCTTCAAAAAGTAGATAAATTCGTACAAGAAGTCTTTTGGCGAGTTTATTGGAAAGGTTGGCTAGAACACAGGCCCGAAGTTTGGAGAGATTTTGTAAATTCTACTCCAAGCTATAGTGATGAAGATTACATGAAAGCAATAAATGGTGAGACAGGAATCGAGTGTTTTGATGATTGGGTGAATGAATTAAAAACAGAGAACTACCTTCACAATCACAGCAGAATGTGGTTTGCGAGTATTTGGATATTTACTCTTAATCTTCCATGGGAGCTTGGCGCTAGATTTTTTATGAAATATTTATTTGATGGTGATGCTGCCTCGAATACTTTGAGTTGGAGATGGGTTGCAGGCATTCAAACACAAGGTAAAAATTACATTGCAAGAGAATCCAACATAAGGAAATTTACCAATCAGAGGTATATGAATACTGCTCTAAATGAAAATGCCTCGCCCTTAGAAAATCATAAAATCTACTCAGTAAATGAAGTCAGACAATTGCACACCGAACAAAAATACAAAAATATTGTTTTATTCGAATCAGATCTGAATGTAAATGAAAGGAGCTCTTTTTTTAAAAATTACGAAAATGTTTATTTACTATTACTTGAAAATAAAAACAGAAATGTAAAGTTAGATGATGCAGTCCTAAATTTTAAAAGGACCTTGCTGGAAGCATTTAAAGGCGAAATAACCAATTCTAAAATTGTAAGTGAAGATGACATTAAGAGTTTAAATGAAGGTTTTGATGTGTTGTACCCATCAATTGGAGAAAATATGGATTTTTTGAATCATGAAATGAAAGATATTAATAAATTGCATTTTATAGGTACAAAAGAAGATATTTTTTGTTGGAATTTTTCAAAAAAAGGATTTTTCAATTTTAAAAAAAACATTCCTGAAGTTATAAATTTTTTACTCCACGAGGATGATTTTTTTAATTAAAAAATTAATTTATCTTATTATTCTTTGATACTATTTTTTTATGTATACAAGAAAATACTCCCAAGATATAAATATCAATAATCCTGAGAAATATCATTTAACTGAAAATATAGTTTGGTCCTCTCCTCAAGGCTTCGACTTAACTATGGATATATATTCACCAAAAAATGTTCCTGAGAATTGTCCTGTCGTGGTGATGTTTCATGGTGGAGGTTTTCTTATCAGAAGAAAAGAAATTTTGAATAACATGTCGCAATACATTGCAACAAATCATGATTACGTCGTCTGCAATGTAAATTACCGATTGCTCAAAGATCAAGGCAACACAGTTATGTTTTACGATTTAATTGGTGACGCTTTTGGATCTATTTTATGGATCAAAGAAAATATTCATAAATTTAATGGAGACAAAACTAGAATTGGAATTACTGGAGATAGTGCAGGAGCATACATTTGTGCAATGGTCCTGAATCTTGGAAACAAAATAGGCAAAAGGGAGGATTTTGCAAAAGATTATGCTTTTGAACCAACCTATGTCCCCGAAAATATGTCTTTAGATGAGATCACAAAAGAAAATCTCTTAGATGTAAAAGCAGCTGTATTGAGTTATGGAGGTTACGATTTTTATAAATATGCCCTCCAAAATGCCGAAACTTATAAAAATATTTTTTGGTGGCTCGCCTTAGCTAAACCACGAGGCGTATTAGGAGAAGAATTTAATCCCATTGATCATCCCGAAATATATAAAGCTATTTCTCCTATCTATAATATCCCAGATGCATCAGAACGAAAGTTGCCTCCGCAATTATTGACTGCAGCAACTAGAGACAGGATTACGCCTGTTCATATGATTGAAGAATATGGGAAAGCTTTGAAAGAAAAGGATCAAGAATTTGAATTCTGGGAGCATTTGGGTAGGAATCATGCTTATTTAGATTCAGGAAGAACATGGATTGCTGGAAATGATTTCGTTAGAGATGGAATTCCCGCGTTAAAAGTTATGATGGATTTTTTTGATAAACATCTCTAAATTATTTCAGGAAACTTACCGCATCAAGATGCAAAGCTTGCCAGCCCGATCTTTCTGCCATCACAGCAAACATCTCATCCCCTCGTTCTGTTCTTTCTACAATCATGGCAGACATAACAGCCATTAAGAATCCCACAAAAGAACCCCGACGATAATCGTTCCATGCTTTTTCAAAAGAATAACTTTCTTCGATATTAAGCAATTTGTGATATTCCTTCACTAAGCTTTCTTCAGAGTCAGCCCTGTCGTTAGGATTATCAAAACTTGTAGAAATACAATAAGCAACATCATTGAGAGGTAATCCAACTGCAGCAGTTTGCCAGTCTAATAGAATCGCCCTATTGTTTTGATCAACAAATAAAATGTTATCCAGCCTTAAATCTCCCTGGACTAAGGTCATAGGTCCCTCTCGAACTTCAGAGTATTTATCGTAATTTGCAATTAATGCATCGCCCATTTCAAATATATCTTCAGAAATCCTTCCTTGATACCGCTGTTTCCATTCTGGATAAACAGCAGGCAGCAAATTAGCAACGAACTCTTTTCGTTCTTCGCTAACGCCATAAGTTAGCCAAGGATAAGACAAAAGTTTCTCATCGTTCCAATAGCTTTTGTGTAAAGCTGCTGCTTCTTTTAAAACCTGAGAGACTTCTTTAGCTGTACAGCCATCCATTTGCGGAATTTGTTTTGCCGGATGCATGTCTTCCAAAAGTAAAATTCCATCATCTGAATTGGAATCAAAATCCGAATAATATAATTCTGGTACCCTGGCTGAACATTTCTTTGATAAATACTTGTAAAAAGAAGTCTCAATTTCGTAGAGGTGCAGATTTCTTGCAGTGTCTCTACTGGAAGGATCGGCAGCAGGACACTTAGCTATAAACGATATAGGAAGATTATTTTTTTCTTTCCAGTCTAAATTTACTCTAAAACAGTCACCAACTTGACCAGAACCTACCGGTACAAAATCAAAGGTTTTTAAATTTGCTTCTGGAGAATTGAATAAGCTTGCAATGAATTTTTTAGAAAATTGACTTGGGTGATCTAACATTCTTAACAAATTACGAGGAATTTTTCATTTCCTTCCAAAGAATATGTAAACCAAAACAAGCTGGTAAGTAACACATCAAGGAAAAAATAATAATTTGTCCGATTATTGGTGACTCTCTAAATATTTGAAATGCTGGAAAATCTATCAGATCGATAATTAACCTTACTAATATCAAAATAAAAAGCA
>PBVB01000114.1 GCA_002728075.1 Flavobacteriaceae bacterium | reverse complement strand
TTCGGTCTGCTGATTGAAATTATTGCTGATTATCAAAAAACAATTCACAATAAACTAAATAATAAGAAGCGTGAATTCATATCTAGTGGACTTTGGTCTANNTCAAGACACCCTAATTACTTCGGAGAATTTTTNATNTGGACNGGNATTACGATAATTTGCTTNCCNGTTTTNTCAGGNTTTAAATATTTANCTTTNATTACTCCAATTTTTATATATTTTCTNCTCAANNATATCAGTGGNGTAAATTTACTNGAAGAGAGAGCNAAAGAAAAGTGGGGNAANNANCCAGAATATGTTAAATATNTNAAAACNACACCNAAATTNTTTCCNAAAATTTTTTAAGTTGAAGTATTTTTTAATTTTATTTTCCATATCANTAAGCATGGCTCAGCANACAGAAACGCAATCATACGATGTTATAGAAAAACATGACAATATTGAAATTAGATATTATCCTCCAGCTGCAAAGGTNATGTCAAAGGGTAAAATAAATGGAAACTCAAATTTCAGAAATCTATTNAATTACATTTCTGGNTCAAATTCTAAAAACGAAAAGATTTCAATGACAACTCCNGTTTATATGAAAANNGANAAAGAAAATCAGATTATGGAGTTTGTNTTGCCTAAAAAGTTTAATNATANAGANATTCCANTACCANTTAATAANAATTTAGAAGTTTACAAATCTAAAGAGGGAANNTACGCTTCNATTCGTTATAGCGGTTATAATAATATTGAAAAACAAGCACTTAATACANAAAGACTTCTAAATAAATTAAAAGAATTAAATAGGAAAGTNGTAGGAAAGCCNATTTTNTTGTCCTATGATGCNCCATATAAATTCTATAANAGACGAAATGAGATTCTATTTGAATTNNCNAATTAATTTATCAGATAGTCNAGCTGTAATTTTTTAAAAGATAAATTNAACTCAGANACGTCGTTTGTNATTAATTTATTAAATATTTCTATTTCCTTATCAATTTTTTCTGATAGTTCAGTCATCAGTTTTTTGTCCTGGTCTGTAGGAGGAAAATCATTCATAGTTACTAAATCAGCAATGTGTCCAAGTTTATTGGTTAATTTGATTGGAAAATTAAGGGGATCTTGCCTACTTTCATTCTTAGTTTGATATAACGCATTTTCCACTTTACTTAGTGAATCAATTAGGAAATTAGCTTTCTTAATGATATTTTCAGCATCCTTATTNTCAGAAAAATTAGTTAAAAACTCATTTAATTTTAATTTTGTTTTTCTAATTTTTTTTATGGACTGATGCGCCTTAGAAAGAGTCTTATTTATTTGGTTTACAAAATTAAATTGTTCTCTCATTTGGTCAACTGTACTTTCTGAAATTGGTGACTTCAATATTTTAAAAGAATTTTCTAATTCAAAATTGTTNACCGAAAGTCTTACCTGGTAAGTCCCAGGTACTGCCTTTGCCCCATTTAAAGATGCGCTCCACATTACCATTCCATCGAACTTTTCAGCTCCTGGGTATTTGTAATCCCAAACAAAAANATTTCCACCATCTTTTACTTCCAACTTNTTATCATCGTCTGATGTACTAAACTTTCTAATTTCATTCCCTTTTTCATCGTGAAAACTCAATTCAACTTTATCAGAATCTTTATTGTAAGATGGAATATAAAAATGAACCTCTACTCCATTTGGTTTATTTGTACCCATAGTAAGTGAGCTCTTTCCCCCACTACCTCTTAATCTGTAGGTTGGTTTTGGCTTAAAGAGATATGGATTCTTATTAGAGTTTGGAAGCTGGTGAAGAACGGTTAGATCATCAATCATCCATAAACTTCTTCCTTGGGTTGCTACAATCAAGCTATTATCTTTAATTGTCAAATCTGTGATGGGGACAATAGGCAAATTCTGTTGAAAAGGCTTCCAACTATTACCATCGTCAAAAGAAATATATAAACCCGATTCGGTACCTGCGTATAAAAGACCTTTTCTAGCCGGATCTGCTCTTAATACCCTAGTGAAGTTTTCATTTTTTATATTGTTGGTAATTAGTTCCCAAGTCATACCATAGTTTTCTGTACGGTACAGATAAGGNTTAAAATCACCGGTTTTGTATTTTGTTCCAGCAACATAGCAAGTTCCAGGATCGAATGGAGACGGATCGATACTGTTAATCATCATCCANTNAGGCATATTTTTTGGNGTTACATTTGTCCATGTTTTCCCACCATCTTTTGTCAAGTGAATAAGTCCGTCATCACTTCCAACCCAAATTAAACCACTTTTTAAATTGGATTCTCCACCAGCGAAAAGTGTACAGTAATATTCCACACCTGTATTGTCTTGAGTGATGGGACCTCCAGAAGATTTAAGTTTTTCAGGTACGTTTCTTGTTAGATCTGGGCTAATTATCTCCCAACTCTGACCTTCGTTTTCAGTAACATGGACATGATTAGAAAAAGCATACATTTTTTTAGCGTTATGAGGACTGAAAAAAATTGGGAAGTTCCATTGAAAACGGTATTTCATTCCCTCAGCTCCGTATCCCATGGGATTGTCTGGCCAAACATTAATTCCTCTTTCACTATTGTTTTTGTGATTAACTCTGGTTAGATATCCACCATAACTTCCACCATATACTATATCGTTATCGTTAGGATCTATAGCTATGTGGGCTGACTCACCGCCTGCAGAAGGCTCCCAATCGCCTTCGTCTATATATGATCCATTACTTCTATGTTTTATTCTTATAGTGGAATTATCNTGCTGAGCAGCGTAAATTCTGTAAGGNAAAGAGTTGTCAGTAGTGACACGATAAAATTGTGCTGTTGGTTGGTTATGATATGTACTCCAAGTTTCACCTCCATCATAAGTCACTTGCGCACCACCATCGTCCCCAATGATCATTCTATTNTTATCTTCNGNNGCAATCCAAAGGTCGTGATGATCACCATGAGGTGCATTGTGAGATGTAAAAGTTTNACCACCATCTGTTGATTTGTGATAAGAAACATTCATTACATAGACTTTATTTATGTCTTTTGTATCTGCGTAGATTTTAGAATAATACCAAGCACGCTGTCTTAAAGCTCTGCTATCATTTACNTGTGACCAAGTTTCTCCGCCGTCATCGGATCTATATACTCCTCCCTTATCTTTATTTTCAACAATTGCCCAAACCCTATCTGAATTTACAGGAGAAACAGTGACACCAATAATTCCTAATATTCCTNGCGCAAANCCTTTGTTGCTACTTATTTTCCTCCAATTATTTCCCCTGTCCGTACTTTTCCAGAGTATAGATCCCTCGCCTCCGCTACTAAGACTGTAAGGAGTTCTCTTAACTCTCCAAGTTGCAGCATATAGATTTCTTGGATTATTAGGATCAATNACNAGTTCTACTGCCCCAGCATGATTGCTTTCGAAAAGAACTTTNGACCANGTTTTNCCNCCATTNNTACTTTTATAAACTCCTCTTTCNGAAGTAGGTTTGTAAATATTTCCTAAAACAGCNGCANAAACAATGTCTGGATTTTGAGGNTCAATTACAATTCTAGGNATNTGTCTAGACTTTGGGAGNCCACAACTTTTCCATGTTTCTCCGGCATCTTCTGACTTCCANATTCCGTATCCAGAGGAAACATTACCCCTAACTGTTACTTCTCCCCCTCCAACATAAATAACGTTTGGATCACTTTTTGAAACCGCGACAGCACCAATACTTCCACCAAAATAACCATCTGAAATATTTTTATAGGTTTTTCCTCCATCGGTGGTTTTCCAAACTCCACCTCCTGTTGAACCAAAATAAAATAAATTAGGATTACCATCTACGCCTGTTACAGCGCAAGATCTACCACCTCTAAAAGGGCCAATTTCTCTGAATTTAAGTGAAGAGTACAAGGATTGATCATAACTGACTTTATTTTTTTGACTTTTATTTTTTCTTTGTGCAACTATTTCAAATGAAAATAAAAGAGTGATACAAAGAGATAGGTTGAAAAACTTAATTAATTGCATTTTTATTGATTTTTAACCTAATTTAACTCAAAATAAAATTAAAAAGTATATTTATTTATAATTAAAAACTATGGGAAAAAAGATTTTATTACTTTCAATAACATTAATATCTACTGTTTACTCTATTGATGCTCAGAGTATTAGGACAATTAAAAAAGAACTCCAACAATCAATTGAAAAACATGAGACAGAATTAATCAAAACTAGTGATGCAATTTGGGAGGCTGCTGAAACAGCATTATTAGAATTTAAATCTTCTAAAATATTAATAGACCTGGCCAAAAGAAATGGATTTGATGTTGAAGAGGGTGTTGCCGGGATAAAGACTGCCTTTACTGCATCGTATGGGTCTGGTAGACCAATTATTGGAATATTAGGAGAATTTGACGCTAATGCTGGGATTTCACAAAAAAGGAAACCAGTAAAAGAAGCCAGAATTCCTGGTGGTGCGGGTCATGGTTGTGGTCACAATCTTTTCGGAACAGCAAGTCTTGGTGCAGCTATTGCTATCAAAGAGCAGATTGAGAAAGGAAATATAAAAGGAACTGTAATATTCTATGGAACACCTGCCGAAGAAACAATTTTTGCCAAAGTATGGATGGTTAGGGAGGGTCTATTTGACAAATTGGATGTATGCATGGATTGGCACCCTGGAGATGAAATCGAAGCTGGAACACAAAGCTCTAAGGCACTTGTTGATTTTAGAGTAAAATTCCGCGGTAGTTCAGCTCATGCATCCTCTGATCCTTGGAACGGAAAAAGTGCTGCTGATGCAATGGAGTTGTATACAACTGGTTTAAATTACTACAGAGAACATATTGAACCAACAGCGAGAATTCATTACCAAATTGAGAAAGCTGGGGATGTGGTTAACGTTGTCCCAGATTATGCTCAGATATGGACTAGGCTGAGACAAAACAACAGAGCAGGTGTTGATGTTTTGTATGAAAGGGCACTTGATATAGCAAAAGGAGCTGCTCTAATGACAGGAACCACTTATGAAACCAAGTTAATCTCAGGAATTTATGAAATACAGGTTAATAGGACAGGTGCAGCAATTTTGCAAAAAAACTTAGAAACATTGGGTGAAATTACTTACAGTGATAGTGAATTAAATTATGCCAACACAATCTTAAAGGAAACGGGGAAGCCTCAAAATGGTATAGATGGTAAAATTTATCCACTTAAACCAACGCTACCTGCGCAAGGTGGTTCGACAGACGTTGGTGATGTAAGTCAAGTAGTACCTACTATTAGTTTAGGAGTTACAACTGCGGCAAGTGGAGGCCCTTGGCATTCTTG
>PBVB01000113.1 GCA_002728075.1 Flavobacteriaceae bacterium | reverse complement strand
TAACTAATCTTATTATCCAAAAAATTATCATAAATATTTTTTTCTAGCATCCAAAATCCCTTTTTCTAAATCAAAAGTAGAATGAAAATTTTTCAAAGAAAACTTGAATAAAGTTTCGCTATTCTCCCTTTTAATTCTATTAAAAGCAGTATCGAGAACCAATTTTGCTCCTCGCTCACCATCTGACACGGAAAGAAGTAACATTGGCTTCCCACACCAAACTATTCTTTCAATTCTTGAAACCCAATCTAAAATATTTTTAAAAGCAGATGTATAAGAACCATTGTGTTCAGCAAATGAGATAATAATAGCATCACTTTTTGAAATATGCTTTTTGAAGTCTATTGCTGCCTTTGGAATTCCAGTAGCCTTTTGTTTGTCAATGCTAAAAATTGGCATTTCAAAATCATTTAAATCTAATAGGTTAGTTCTTGAATTAGGTATTTGCTTTGAAGAGTAATTTGCAAATTTTTTATTTATTGAATTTATCGAAGAACTAGCTCCAAATGCCAATATGTTTTTCATAATATTTAATGTTAAAATTAATTTTTAAAAAGATAATCTAAAACTTTATTTTTTGGAAGTTCCTCAACCTTAAATCCATTTTTTCCAATCATAGTCTTTGCTGCAAATAAAGAATTTATAATTGCTTCCTCAGTAGCTTCAATTGCAGCCAAAAAAAGAGGAGAAACATCTCTATTATATAAATAATTTGGTTTATAGAATGATGACTCTGATTTAGAATTTATTAAATTTTGTTTTGCTACCGAAAGTGCAATAACATAATCGCCGCTCCCATTTGATGCAATCCCCCCTGTTTTAGCTAAACCCATCATTCCCCTTTTCGCTAACCTTTTTAAATTTCTTGAGTCAATAGGTGCATCTGTAATTATAACAATCATGCAAGAACCGTCTGCATTTTTGTGAGTGTCCTTTTTAAAAGTATATTTATTTAATTTTTTACCAATACTTACACCGCCAATTCTTAAGACTCCACCAAAGTTAGTTTGTACCAATACACCAACAGTATATCCCCCTAACGAAGATGGGATAACCCTTGATGAAGTTCCAATACCTCCCTTAAAACCAAAGCAAACCGTACCAGTACCAGCACCGATACTCCCTTCGGTAATATTTTTAATCGAAGCCTTTTCAATAGCTTTAAAAACATGTTCTTTTTTAACATGAAAACCTTGAATATCATTAAGTCTACCGTCATTAGTCTCGCCAACTAGTGGATTTACAGACCTTATATTATTGTTATTTTTCAAAGTATACTCTATAAGAGCCTGTGACGCAATAGGAACACTTAAAGTATTAGTTAGAATTATGGGGGTTTCACTATTGCCTAGTTCTTCAACTTGAGAAAGTCCAGTTAGCTTTCCAAAACCATTTCCGATAAAAATTGCAGTTGGTGTCTTTATTTTAAAAAGGTCATCCGGATGGGGAATTATTGCGGTAACTCCTGTTCTAACATTTTTATCATAATTCAAAGTAACATGACCAACTTTTACACCTTCAACATCTGTAATTGAATTATCAATTCCTGTTTTAAAAACACCAAAATCTATTCCATAATCTCTAGCTCTTTTTTCTTGAGAAAAAACAACACTATTAATTATTAGAATAAAAGCAAGTAAGTTATTTTTTGACATTGACTTATAAAATAAAATTAAAAAACCCTTCAAAAGAAGGGTTTAATTTTTTATTGCCATCTCCAATTGACAAGTGTCGTTTTAAGAGTCCCATGGATTTTTCTAGTGGTTTGCCCATACTTTATCATCATCTCATTTGTGAAATTTGATTCAAGACTAGGTGCGTTTTCATCATTAATTTCAAAAATCATGTGAGTTACAGGTTTATAGGCATTATCACTTCTATCGGATATCTTATTTACTTCCCACCAAAGTTTTCTACCCTTATGTAATTCTCTAAAAAACTTTAATTCAAAGTCGATATAATCGTCATTTAATTGTTCTATACCATGATAATATCCAACCAAACCTTTCGATGGATTTCCACCACCACTTAAATCAGATATTCTCTGATTTGTGTAAGTAACCGATTTTTCTCTGTACTTATTATTGATCGTTTCGTTGGTATACTTCTTAATAACTGATCTTTTAGTTTTTCCCTTGTGGGCTTTTTTCATATAGTCAACCCACCAACTTTGAGGCTTATTATTCATCGATTCCATTTGACTTTTATCTTTGTATACATTTACAATTAAATAGTCAGCCCAAGGATTCCCATCAAAACTAGTAGGATCGACCTTCCAAATAAACCATCCGTCTTGATAGCCATCAGAAATCATTTTTTCCTTTACTACACCCCAAAATGATTCGAAAGCTTCGTAATCACTTTCCGTTCCTTCTTTTAGAGTTACTTCTTCAACCTCAGTATAAATTTGAGCATTTAAAGAAAAGCTTATAAAAGCAAGTACTATTTGTAGATATAATTTTTTCATATAATTTATTTTATGGTTAATATCACAATTTACAAAACAGATTCAAAAAAAAATAATTCATTTAGCAGATATAAACTCTCGCCTCCCAGGGATCAACGGATTTAGTATAAACAGGTTTTTTATAGTTTGAAATAACTAATCTCATAGAGTCAAAATTATGAATATCCCATTGAGCCTTGTCATCACTAAAATTAAGAACTATAATAAAAGTTTTTTGTTTGTCCCACCTCTTGTAAATATAAAGTTTTTCATTACTTGGCTCCAAGTCTAAAAAATCCCCATAAATCAATGTTGAATAATTTTTTCTTATCCTTATAATTTCTCTATAATAATTTAGAATTGAATCTGAATTATCTTGCTGTAACTCTACATTAATCTTATTATAATTCTCATTTACATCTAGCCAAGGTTTAGTGTTAGAAAAACCAGCAAATCTTGAATTGTCCCACTGAAGTGGTGTCCTTGCGTTATCTCTACTTTGTCTATGGACGGCTTTTAAAAAAATGTCCATGTCTTTACCTTGCTCCTCAGCATCTTTCCATGCATTTCTTGTTTCAATATCATCATAATAATCGATAGAAGGGTATTTAATATTGGTCATTCCAATTTCATCCCCTTGATAAACATAAGGTGTCCCTCTTAGAGTCATTAGCAATGTAGCTAAAAGTTTTGCTGACTGATTTCTGTATTTTTTATCATTACCGAACCTAGATACNATTCTTGAAAAATCATGATTCCCCAAAAAAATACTATTCCACCCTTTATTTTTTAAGTATAAATCCCAATCGGAAAATACTTTTTTAAACTTTATAAAATCTATAGGCTGGGGNTCAAATTTACCCTCTGGTCCNAANTCTATTTGAAGGTGATCAAAATGAAAAACCATATNTAATTCTTNTTCANTTTCNTCTACATANTTNAGTCCNGTCTTNAAATTNACNCCNGGNCCNTCNCCGACNGTNACNANATCATATTTNGANAANACNTTTTTATTCATNTCTTTTAAAAACTCATGAATCCTAGGTCCGTTAGCATATATNTTTTCCATCATGTCAGACAAGGTAGCTCCNTCTTCCGCAGGGGGGAAATCTAATNTTTTTGATATAAAGGAAATAACGTCCATTCTAAAACCATCAACACCTTTTGAGAACCAAAATTTTAATACATCATATATCTCATCACGCACCTTAGGGTTTTCCCAATTNAAATCAGGCTGTTTTTTAGTAAAAAGATGTAAATAATATTTATTCAAATTAGAATCCCATTGCCAAGCTGAACCACTAAAAACAGATAACCAATTATTAGGAGGTACTCCAGCAACACCTCTTTTCCAGATGTAATAGTCATGATAGGGATTTTTCTCACCTTTTTTTGCCTCTTGAAACCATCTGTGCTCATCCGAAGAATGATTGGCCACTAGATCCATAATTAGTTTCAATTCTCTTTTATGCATCTCTTTCAAAAGAATATCAAANGCTTTGTTTCCACCAAACTCCTCGCTTATTTTTCTATAATCCGAAATATCATATCCGTTGTCGTCATTTGGNGAGCTGTAAATAGGACAAATCCATATCATATTTACACCCAANGACTTAATATAATCCAACTTCTCAATTATTCCATAGANATCNCCAATACCNTTTCCAGTTGAATCCTTAAATGACCTGGGATAAATTTGATAGACNANACCTTCTTTCCACCAAGTTTTTTTCATTTAAAGTTATTTAAAGAGTATTATGAAAATTAATATGATTAATAAAAGTAATAATCCTGACCACATCTTATAGTTTTGATACCAGTAATTAACATCATTGTCTTGGTCAAGTAATCGTTTTTGAAAGGTGAAATTTTCAATAATCTCGTTAGCTGGAGGAGCAAACATCCTGCTAGATAGAATAAAAACTATCGCTGACAGAGCNACCACTATACCCGCATTGATAGTAAAGTGAATATTCCAGATTCCAAACTGCTGAAGGATAAAAATAATAATACCTAAAATAGTTCCCAAAATTAAAGTTAAATACGCTCCATTTGCATTTCCTTTTTTATCAAAAACCCCAACCAAAAAAAGGACAACTATGGGTGGGACAAAAATGGCATACATTTGTTGTAAGTAAACCCATATCCCTCCAAAATATTGAATCATTGGAGCCCAAATAGCTGCAATAATCATCAAAATAAATGTTGACCATCTTCCGTATTTCACAACATCATTTGAAGAAATATTTGAGATTTTTGGCTTCACAAAATCAACAACAACGAGAGTTGAAGAAGAATTTAGAGTAGAATCTACACTCGACATAATTGCTGAAATAAGTCCTGCTAAAACCAAACCTATTAAACCTTTTGGAAGTGCATTTAATACAATTGTAGGATACACCATGTCTGGATTTTCTATTCCTGTATAAATACTTATAGCCATTGCCCCAGGAATGACCATAATGAATAGAGGNATTAATTTTAAAAACCCCCCCAACAAAACACCCCATCTAGCATTTTTAATGTCTTTTGCACCTAAAACTCTTTGAACGATATACTGATTNGTAGACCAATACCAAAATCCCAANAATGGAACNCCTAAAAANAANCCTGGCCANGGAAGCGTTTTGTCATTGATAGGTCTATANATTGAAAAATGACCTTCTGGNGCCGATGCAATCATNGTTTCAAGTGANAAGTCAATTTTTTCAAATAATATGTAGGTCAAAACTATACCTCCAAATATTAAAACAATTGCCTGCAAAGAATCTGTATAAACAACAGCTTTGAGTCCTCCATAAGCAGTATAAATACCAGCAAAAAGTGCAAGGATAAGAGTAGTTTGCCAAATTACGAGATTAGGGATAAAGGTCTTAAGAACAATAGCACCTGCATACAGTCCTCCAGCTGTTTCAATTAAAATGCTCGTAATTATGGTTATAACAGAGAAAAAAACTTGTGCCCTTCTGTCAAATCTTTTTGCCAAAAACTCAGGGATNGTAGTAATCTTTGAATTTAAATANAGTGGNACAAAAATCAATGCAGCAATAATAAGNGGNATTCCNGANATCCATTCATAAACAGACTGAACTATACCGCTTGAATAAGCAGCGCCGGTNAGACCAACAATTGTCGTACTTGATATATTTGATGCAAATAATGAGAGTCCTATAACNCCCCAAGTNAGNCTTCTTCCTCCTAAAAAAAGATCATCACCTGACTTGGTTTTTCTTGATATCCAAATACCAATTAAAATAATTAAAGAAAAATAAAGAAAAATTATTAATACGTCGATACTTGACAAACTTGTCTCCATATAATCTCAATATACATTAAAGTATAGACTTGAAAAAATTGATAAAAAGAAATAGACTTTAAAGTTGACTATATTTGTAAAAAATATCAAAATGAAAAAAATAAACCTTTTTGTTATCGCAATTGTAACATTTTTTAGTTGTGATCAAAATTCGAAAAATATCCAAAAAATGGAAATACCCACCAATGGTTTTTTTGCAAGCTCTGACCACCAAGTAATGATGGGTTCCAATGCAACCGTTGAGATTTTTAAAAAAATTGATAAGGCATGGGCTGATAGAGACTATGAAACTCTAAAATCATATATCCATGACAAGCCCTGGATGCATTTTGCTAACGGAGATATTGCAAATAGTCCACAAGAATTTGTTGATTTGATTGAAAAAGAATACCAAGATTTTCAATCTAGTAATAGCAATTGGGGATGGAAAACAAATTTTGCCTACTCTGTAAGACAAACAAAATCAGAAAATCCAGAATATAAAAATCAGCAAGGTGAATGGGTAAACGCAAGATTTACTTCTGAAGACGCTACTTATGAGGAATGGTATTATATTGTAGATGGAAAAATCCAAACTTGGCAACAAGCAAAAAGATTGAAAGCCAAAAGGATGCCTTTAAAAAAATAACTATTTAAACCTCCATTAATTTGGAGGTTTTTTATTGAACTATAATGGTACCTGACATTCCTCCATGTAAGGAGCAAACATAATAGTAGGTGCCAGTTGCAGTAGGCGTCCAAGTTACTGTTCCATTTTCAGTTCCTTGGTTTGTTGCTCCACTAACCTGATTTGCTGTCCCCGTTCCTGACTGAGTTTTCAAATAAAATGGATGACCTGCTGCATCTACGTTGAAATTTAATGTATCACCTAGAGCAATTGTAACAGTCGGATCATTTCCTGTGACAGTTCCATTTCTATCATTACCTGAAAGCTGATAGTCTGAGCTATTTTGAGCTGTTACATTAATAGACCAAGATTGTGTTGAATTAGTAGAAGATGCGGCAGATGAAATTCCGATGATTCCAGTAATAGAGGCAACAACACTTGAATTGGATAATTGTTGAGCATTATAATAGACAATGTTATAAGAATAGGTTCCGACCGAACTAGGTGTACCACTTAAGAAAATTTGCTGACTTTGACCTGAGAAACTGTAAATCACTCCTGGTGGAAGTCCACTCGCACTTGAATTTAGTGGGACGCCATTACCATCTGGTGGGCAATCTGTACTTAGTCCCCATGTTACATTACCAATAGCATTACCGAGTGTTATATTTTGATTTG
>PBVB01000112.1 GCA_002728075.1 Flavobacteriaceae bacterium | reverse complement strand
AAAGAAAAAAGATAATAGAAATAGATCTATGATCAAAAAACCAATGACAACATTAATGCCAAAAAGGGCTTAGGAGTAAGTAAATGTTAACACTAGAACAATTTAGAAATAAGAAAATGGATGAAGCTATGACTTCAGCTGATCATAGAACTGCTAGGACTAAAGCTGGATTACCTGCTAGACCTACTGCATATTCGAATAAAGAAGTTGAGAAAATGGCCAAAGACCGTAAATATAAAGGAAATACTAGCGGACTAGAAAGAGCATTGCGAAAGTATGCTGGTAGAAGATTTGATAACAATGCATTTATTCAAAAAGTTATCAAAAAGCATGCTGAAACAAATGAAGCTGTAACATCAGCTGATAGAACACCACAAAACGTAACTGGATCAGATGGTAAAGTAAGAACAAGAATGGTTCCTACCACTAAGAAGTCTGATACTAGTGAAGTGTATGCTAGACCAAAAGGTAAAGTAACAGTTTTGAAGAAAGGTGTTCCGGCTTCTGATTCTAGAGCAGCCGAACTTTTAACAAAAGGATACCCGTACGGTTCAAGTTCAAAAAAAGCTAAACAAAATGAAGCAGCCAATCCACATGATGATGAAGGCGCAAATCATATCATTATGCAATTAAGAAAGTCTGTTTCTCTACGTGGTATGAGACCAGTTGAATTTAAAGATGGTAAAAAAGTTAAAGTTTCAATGGCAGATGCACAGAAATTTTTAACTAAGTATAATAAATCCAAGCCTATGGATAAAGAAAAAATGCAAGCTATGGCTATGAAGAGCCATGATGGATTTAAAAAAGCTTTAAGTGAATCAGTACAAGAAGATATGTCAGATTTTGAACGAAGAATGCGAATGATGAGACAAGCAGGCTCTAGTCAAAAAATCAATCAAAAGAAAAGAGATGATAAAGAAAAGAAAAGCATGGCAGCTAAAGCCGCTGTTGATATGAGAGCAAGAAGAAATGAAGTTAAAGAAGATCGTATGGCTGGTAAATATAAAAAAGGACAAACGATTGTAAGAGGGCAATGGCCTAACCCTGATAAATGGGCTGAAGAATATATTATGCCAAACGCAGACAAGAAAGGGGTTAAAATATACTCAAGTGGCCCATCTTTCGTAATAGAAAAACTATAAGGAGAATAAAAAAAATGTATGATAGAAAAGCATTCACAAAAACTTTAGACGCAGTCAAAAATATGTATGAAGATACAAAAATTGATGAAGCTAAAATGGGACAAATGGTACCATATCACGTTTTAAATAATAGAGTCATGGACGCAATGAAAATGAAAAAGAGCCTAGAGAGACACATTAAAAGACATGCAGGAGTAGATACTTATCATGATGGCGATGATCTAGTTCATTCGAAAACTAATAAAACTATAATGACAAGTGTTGGAAAATCTAAGAAGAATTTTGATGCCATTGCACAGGAAGTTAAGAAAAAACATGGTTAAGTTTAAAGATTTTCGTCTAAAAGTTGAAGACACTAAACTATTAAATTTAGTAAGAACACCGGGTGGAAGTGATCACCACGAAAAGATGTCAAAATATCATTTTGATCAATGGAGGCATCATAGTGGAAGTAATGAAAAGGCAGCGCAAGCTCATCTTGTCGCTAGCGATGCTCATCGGGCTGCAGCTAGTTCAGCTGGATATTTAAATCAACATGATAGAGGAACTTATCGTGATAGAGATCATAAAACACAAAGTGTTGCTAGTAGATACAGTAATGAAAAAAAGAATGCGCATAAACTTAGTAAGATAGCGGTAAAAAATCACCATAGTTATGAACTGGATAAACTAAAGCCAAGCGGATTTTAAGGAGATTTTATGCTAGATAAAATTAAAAAGTTAGAAAATATAGAAGGATTAGGATTAATAATCTTTTGTGGTATCGTAATAATGCTAGGACCGATTGCTAAGATATTGGCATGGTTAGGACTAGCATACGGTGCTTGGAAATTGTGGCAAGGTTTTAAGAACTAATGTCATATCTCTGGATATACACAAGTATAGCTGGTGCATTACTTGGAGCAGCATGTTTGGCATATATCAGAGAAACTAAAATAGGTCTTTGGGGCTATGCACAGTTTGATAANTTTGTGGATTGGCTCAGAGATAAATATGGATTAACATGGTTTGATCAACCAGAGGATGCTTGGAAAAAAGTAAGTCCAAAAATCGCAAAAAAGATCGAAGAATTAGAGAATAGAATAAAGGTACTCGAAGATGGCTGATATTGATGATAGGCTAGTAAGAATCGAAGATAAAGTAGATAAATTATCAGAAGCTATGATATCACTTGCAAGAACCGAAGAAAAACTCGGAGCTTTACAACAGGATCATAGTAATCAGCAAGAGAGACTTAATAGATTCTCAGAAAAGTTAGATGATATCGAAAGAACTGTCAACGATAATTCCCGGACCGTGCAGTTCATAAATAAATTGTTCTGGGTGTTAATAGTTGCAATAGTTGGTGCTATTTCAGCGCAATATTGGATGTAAAGGAGAAATTACATGTATAACAAATCGTTAGATACAGCCAGTATCGATAACATGAAAAAAGCACTGGCTGAAGTAGAAGTAAATGAGTCCGACAGGGCTAAACATTATAAAAGTGCTACACCACCCGAAGATATGAAAAACAATCGAAAAGGTAAAGGTGCACAAGATATGATGCAACCTGCAGATAATGCTATAGCTAATCCTGCAGCAGATGAAACACAAGTTGTCAACAAAGATTTTACTGACATGACTAAAAATGTTAAAGCGGCAAAGAAAAGAAGTACAGATAAAGATACTGGAGATAAAAAGATAGTTCCATCAGGTACACCTATGAAAGATCCAGCTGGACCAGTTAAGACTGCTGAGTCAGTAGAGAAGACTAAGCCACAATGGATCATAGATGCTTATGCTGAAATGAATGAAGATGTAGCAGCAGTAAAACAAAATAAGCCTCTTCAAAAAAAATTAGATAAGCTTTATGGACCAAAGAAACAAAAAGAAGCCAAAATGGATCCAGTAGGTAAGGCTGATGCAGATATTGATAATGATGGTGATGTTGATAGTTCAGATAAGTATCTACATAATCGCAGAAAGGCTATTAAAAAAGCTATGGGTAAAAAATAAAATTTAAACAGGGAGAGAATAATGATAACACCACCTACAAAGTATCCGAACGCAATACCTAACCTAAAAGGTTGGTGCGATCCAGATAAAGATATGAAACTTTTAGTCAAAGGCTTTTTTAGTCAAGAAGAGATTGACGAGTATATGGCTCATATTGCTAAAGATGATCACATCGAAGACGACGTCGAAGAAGATGATCTTGAAGAAGATGAAGTAGACGAAGAAGAAGATGAGGAAGACGAATGAGCATAAAACCGCCAGAGTGGTTTCCTAATGCGATTCCTACATATGATGGTTGGATTAACCCTGAAAATAAAGAGCTTTTAGTAAGATCTCCAGCTGGAGGGTTTTCAGAAGAAGTTATTAATAATTACATAGATCATCAATCAGCCTATAAAATGATTGATGATACTCTAGTATCTAAAATAGCAATTGATGAAATAGTAGAAAAAACTTATGTAAAGTCTATTGACAAGATGAATAAGATGCAACTTAAAGTTTATGCTAGTGAACATGGTATTGAAGATATTGATGATCTTACTAAGAAACAAATTATTGCTAAGATTGAAGAAGCAGGTGTTGCTTAATAAATAACATTATGAATTTTAAATTAACTGAAGATACTTTGTTATTGTATGCAGCTAAGCATTATATGAATCCTCAGTTTTCTGATATTGAAGACTTTAATGAAGATTTGAAAAGGTTTAAGTATATCAAAAGGCTTTTCAATAGATATTTAGAAAATGACAGTCTTGCTGAAAGATTGATATTGAATCATATGATAGCAGTCTTTAATGCATTTGGTATTGAAGCATCATTGAAAATATTAGAGCTTAAACTTGAAGATAAGCATTGGCCGATAGCTAAACCTTTTTTATTATTTTTAAATTATATTAAACATAATGACTACATTGGTGTTGATATGAACAAAGTAGTAGTAGAAAAATTAAGGAAAATTTAAATGTCAATATTGACAAGAGCAGCTGATTTATTATATACTTTTAGGTTTCTTAAACTTTTGGTTACACCTTTTGAAAAAACAGAAGCTTATAAGTTGGGTATTATAGATAAGAATGGTAAAAGAGACAAAGACATACTTATTGATACTCCAGAAAAAAAAGCTGCTTATACAGCATTTCAAAAATTAGTTTTTAATATTAAAAAGATTATGGCTAAAGCACCAGGTGGTGGATCAAGAATAGCATCTTATGCTGCAGCTTTATATTTACTAAAAGACAATTATAATATATCTGATAAAGAAATGGACTTAATACTAGAAGAAATGGATTTGGATAAATTAGATTTCATAAAAGAAGAAGTTGAGTGGTTTATAGTTGAAGATAATCAATTATCACCAGGAACTTATAGAATAAAAAATGAGTCTATGATAATAAATAATTTTAACGATGTAGTAAAAGCAAAAGATAAAATATTAGTTAAAGAAGATAATAAACCAGTTGGTGATATATTTGGATTAGATGTTTACAAAGTGATACATAAGCCAACTAATCAAAAAATGTATGTAACATCATCGGAGTTATACAAATGAGTTTATGGGCAAATATAGCAGCAAAACGTGCACGAATTAAAAAAGGATCTGGAGAACGTATGAGGAAAAAAGGCGAAAAAGGTGCACCTTCTCCAGAAGCAATGGCTAAAGCTAAAGCAGCTTCTGAAGCTTTAGGGCCAGATGCAGATGCTGGAGATTATGTAAAAGATTTTAGAAAATCTAAAGCTCCACAGTTCAAAGGTAAATCGGATAAGAAAAAACAAAAGATGGCAATTGCAGCGTATCTTAGTAAAAAATATGGTCCACTAGATGATGATATTGATGAAAAGACTTATATGAGACGAGATAGAAAAAGAAAGAACTTAAAAGTTCCTGTGAAAAGAAAAAGTGGTAGAATGATAAAAGATGAAATGACAACCACTGCATCTATTCCAAATCCTGCTGATACTGCCATGGGGCCGAATACAATACACGATAAAAGAAGAAAGAAAGATAAAAAACCTGTATTGCTAAAAAGATTTAGAAAATATATAGAAGATAATGGTATTGGTGAAGAATGTGAAGAATGCCAATTTGATCACGTAATAATGGAAGCTGAATATCAAGGTAAGCAAGTAAAGTTAAATGATCCAATAAGAACATCAGAAAATCCAAATAAAAAATTTAAAGTATACACAAAAGGACCAAACGGTAATATTGTTGTAGTACGATTTGGCGATCCTAATATGTCAATTAAGAGAGATGATCCGAATAGAAGAAAAAGCTTTAGAGCAAGGCATAACTGTGATAACCCAGGTCCTAAATATAAAGCAAGATACTGGTCATGTTATCAATGGAGAGCTGGAGCTAAAGTAGATAATTAAATGATTAAAATTTATGGATTGATAATTATATTAGTTGTATTGAGTGGAGTTGGTTATGGAGCAGTATCATACTATAATGACACTCAAGAAAGAATAGCAACACTTCGAGATAACAACGCTAAGTTAGAAGTTGCCAATAAATCAAAAGAAGAAGCACTTAAGACAATTCAGTCTAATGTAGAAAAAACAAATAAGTTGAATAAAGAACTTCAAGGTAAGTTGCAAGATGCAGAAGTATACCAAGATGAGCTTAGAAGGAAATTACAGAAACACGACTTAACAAGATTAAGCGAAAAGAAACCCGGTTTAGTAGAGAAAAAAATAAATGAAGGAACTCAAAAACTATTTAATGATTTCGAGTCTATTACTGCTAAGTAGTTGCTCATGGTTCAGAGAGCCAGAAAAAGAAATCGTTACAGTAACAGAAATAATAAAGAACAATGTACCAGTAGTTGAAAGACCTAAAGGGCTAAAATTATCTCCGGTAAAATGGTATGTTGTAACTAAAGAAAATTACGATGAGTTTTCTGAAAGATTCTTAAACGCAGAAGGTAACTTGATATTCTATGCGATATCAGTTCGAAGTTACGAGAACCTAGCATTAAATATGGCAGACATAAAGAGATATATAGAACAACAAAGCGAGATTATAGTATATTATGAGGAAGCTGTTACTGAAGACATATCTGATAATATATCACAAGGAAGTATTCAATAGGAGAAAGAATCTAATGACAAAGAAATTTTTTGATAAATGCGAAAAATTAAATTGGCAAAATTTAGATTGGAAGAATTACTTCTTTGCTGAAGTAAGTGCACTAGCTTATCATGATGGTACAAGAGCTATGAGAGAACTTAATAAGATTGGATTTAAAAATTATAAGTTCTTGGAAAATGATGGTGCACAATGTCATATATTCTCTGATGAAGAAAATATTATAGTAGCTTTTAGAGGTACTGAACCTAGCGAAATGTCAGATGTAAAAGCAGATCTTCTAGCTTTTAAAAGAAAATCTAANACTGANGGTAAAGTTCATTTAGGATTTAAACTTGAGTTAAGAAAATTATGGAATGACATAGATGCTTTACTACAAAGAAATAAACAAAAACAATTATGGATTACTGGTCATTCATTAGGTGGAGCTATGGCAACGCTATGTGCATCAAGACTAGAAGAAAAGAATCCAAAACTATATACATATGGATCTCCGAGAGTTGGAGGTAGAGAATTCTGTGAAGGAATGGACGTACCTCATTGGAGATTCGTAAATAATAATGACATCGTCACAAAGGTACCTTTCTGGTTCATGGGATATCGACACCACGGAACAGAATGGTATATCAATCATTACGGAAACTTTAGAACAAAAACATTTTGGCAAAGATTTAAAGATGGCTGGAGAGGTCGATGGAAAGCTTTGACAAAAAGAAAATTGTTTGATGGAATGTATGATCATAGCATAGTTGAATATGCAGAAAAATTAAAAAAATTAGTGTAATAAGTCCTTTACATTGATTCAATTATAATATATAATAACTATACCAGCTTAAACATCCACATAAGAAAGAGAGAAGATATGCAGACAAAAGGGTTTGTTGACACAAGAACATTTTTATCTGAAACTAAATTCTATGATGGCTACTCTAGATTTAAAGAAGAAGATGAAAGATATGAAACATGGGAAGAAGCTGTTGATAGAGTTATCAATATGCATAGAGACCATTATAAAAAGAACGGTGAATTGGAAAAATATTTAGATGAAGCTCAAGAAGCTTATAATGAACAAAGAGTGTTAGCAGCTCAAAGATCATTGCAATTCGGTGGTGAACAATTATTAAAACATCAGATGAGAATGTATAATTGTACATCTTCATATGCTGATAGGCCATCTTTCTTTGGAGAATTCTTTTATATTTTATTGTGTGGAGCTGGAGCAGGTTTCTCTGTACAGAAACATCATGTCGACAAATTACCAAAAATTAAATTAAGAAATAAGCAAGCAAAAGGTTATGTAGTAGAAGATTCTATTGAAGGTTGGGCATCAGCTCTTGATGTACTTTTGTCTTCTTACTTCGAAGGCGGCGGTAAATATCCAGAGTTTGAAGGACGAAGAATATTTTTTGATTTAAGTCAGATACGTCCTGCAGGTTCTATGATATCTGGTGGATTCAAAGCGCCAGGGCCAGATGGATTAAGAAGATGTTTAGACAGAGTAGAATATTTAATACAAGGATTAGTACTAGCTAATAAAGAAACACGGTTAAGCCCAATACATGTNTATGATATTTGTATGCATGCATCTGATGCTGTGTTATCAGGTGGAGTAAGACGTTCAGCAACTATTTGTTTGTTTTCTCCTGATGATGAAGAAATGATGAATGCAAAAACTGGTAATTGGTTCATAGATAATCCACAAAGAGGAAGATCTAACAACTCTGCGGTAATTGTTAGAGATGAAGTAACTAAAGAACAGTTTAGTAAAATCATGGAATCAGTAAAGCAGTTCGGTGAACCCGGCTTTTATTTTGTAGATTCAAAAGAGCATACAACAAATCCTTGTGTTGAGATTGGTATGTTTCCTCAGAAAGATGGTAAATCCGGTTGGCAAGGTTGTAACCTAACAGAGATTAATGGTGGCTTATGTACATCAGAAGAAAATTTTTATAAAGCATGTAGAGCAGCATCTATACTTGGTACACTACAAGCAGGGTACACTGATTTTAAATTTATAGAACCAATATCAAAAGAAATATTTGATAGAGAAGCATTATTAGGAGTATCAATAACTGGATGGATGAATAACCCTGATATTCTTTTTAATGATAAGATTCTTCAAAAGGGAGCTAAGATTGTTAAAGAAGTTAATAAGGAAGTTGCGTCTATCATTGGTATTAATCCAGCAGCCAGAACTACTTGTGTCAAACCTTCGGGTAACGCATCGGTTCTATTGCAGACAGCTTCTGGTATCCACGCTGAACATAGTAAGATGTATATTAGAAACGTTCAGATGACAAAAGATTCTGAAATATCACAGGCAATACTTAAAAGTAATCCCTACATGATAGAAGATTCAGTTTGGTCAGCAGGTGGTACTGATTATGTTATTAGTTTCCCAATATTACCGAAGAAAGGTTCTATTTACAAAGATGACTTATTAGGTGTTAAACATTTAGAATTAGTTAAGAAAGCTCAACAAAATTGGGTGGTAGCAGGAACTAATGAAGATCTTTGCGCTGATAAAGGTTTAAGACATAATGTTTCAAATACAATTATAGTTGATGATTGGTCAGAGGTAGAAAACTATGTATTTAAAAACAGAAATTATTTTGCAGGTATTTCNTTCTTACCAATGACTGGTGATAAAGATTACAATCAAGCACCTAACACAGCAGTGATTGATGCAAAACAGATGGTTAAAGAATATGGTACCGGTGCAATATTTGCAAGTGGAATGGTTGTAGATTCTTTAAAAGCTTTCGATAACCTTTGGACTGCTTGTTCTACAGCTCAAGGAATGGGAGAAGATATTAGTATAGAAAATTCAACTAATGTTTTGAAAAAAGATTGGGTTAGAAGGTTTAAAGCATTCTCTGACAATTATATGGACGGTGATGTTAAAAAGACAGAATATTGTTTAAAAGATGCATATCTCCTACATAAATGGGAAAAAATTCAATCTAATTTAAAAAAGATAGAATGGTTAGATGATATCACTCGAAAAAAATATACTGATATAGATACAACAGGTGCCGCTGCGTGCGCAAGCGGCGAATGTGAAATCGACTTTTAATATGAATGAATATCTCATTGAATGTCAAAGCTGTGAACAAGAATCACATATAGTGTCAGACATAGAACCAAACTTCTGTCCTATGTGTGGTCAACCAGCTGCAGCTATCATCATAAATGAAGAGGAAGAAGAAGATGATATATAATATATGTGGTATTACAAAGGTGAAAAATTTCAATTAGAAAACTATCCCAATGATAGCTTAGTCGGATTTGTGTATCAAATAACTGAAAAAGATACTGATAAAAAATACATTGGTAAAAAATTATTTTGGTCTAGCCGTAAAAAGAAAGTCAAAGGGAAAAATAGAAGAATTGTAGTAGAATCTAATTGGAAAGACTACTATGGATCTAATAGAAAAATACAAGAACTAGTTGAAGAAAAAGGGTTTAAGAATTATCATAGAGAGATTCTTAAACTGTGCAAATCCAAAGGAGAGTGTTCCTATTGGGAAAGTAAATTACAATTTGATAATCATGTATTGTTAAGAGATGATTATTATAATGAAATAATACATTGTAGAATAAACTCAAAACATTTGAGCAAGGAGAGCATATTATGGCAGTTACAGAAGACGAAGCACCCAGAAAATTAGATATATATGAAATCTTAGAATTATCTGGTAAAAAAAGAAACAGAGCAGACAAAGTTAAAGTTCTTAAAGACAATTCATGTGGAGCTTTAAAGGATATATTGAGAGGAATATTTGATAGTACAATAAAGTGGAATCTTCCTACAGGTTCTGCTCCACCACATACACCATGCCAAGAGCATAATCACCCAGGTTCTTTAAGAAGAGAAAATATTCAATTTCAATACTTGATTAAAGGAGGTAANGGTGATAAATTACCAGCATATAAAAGAGAAAACATATTTATAGGTATGTTAGAATCAATCCATCCAGTAGATGCTGAATTACTTATAAAAGTAATAAACAAAGAAAAGCCTGAAGGAATATCAAGAGTCGTTGTTGAAGAAGCTTTCCCAGGATTATTGAAAGACAGTGAAGAAAAACCTTTAGTTCATTATTAAAAAACTATTTACATTGCTTTTAAAATATGGTAGAATAAACTATGGCTATATACAAAGATTCTAAAGAATTAAAAGCAGCAACTGGCGCAGATCTCATGTTAAGATCAGCATTTAAGTTAGAATTAGAAAATATTGAAGCAAGAATAAAAAATGGTACATTTTACCATCCTACCCCAGAAACCATTATAGATTATTTAAAACTTAGAATTAAAGAGATAAGTGAAATGAAAAATGCCAATTTATAGTCTTATAGAAAAATCTACACAAAAAGAAATAGAAATAACATGCTCTTTCAATGAACTAGAAGCGATGATTGCTACTGGTGAATGGGAAAGAAAATTAGTACCTCCAAAGATAGTATCTGGAGTTGGAGATGTAAGATCTAAAGTGCCTTCTGGGTTTCGTGATAGATTAAATCAAATTAAAAAGAATGCTGGACCGAATACTACAATTAAAACTTAAGGAAAATAAATGGAATTTATACATGAAAAAATTGATATTGGATATGATACGTTGGATAGAGCTGAACATTCAGATGGTAGGCGCTATCTTACTCTTGACGGTGTTGCTTATCCTAGCGTTACAACCGTACTTAGTATTTTAGGAGAAGAAAAAATTGCAGCTTGGAAAGCTAAAGTTGGCGAAGCTAAAGCAGAACAAATTGGTAAAGTTGCTAGAGAACGTGGCACTGCAGTACATTCTATTGTAGAAAAATATTTAAAAAATGAAGATACTTCTGATTTCTTACCTCATATTAAACAATCATTAGAAAATTTAAAACCCTTGTTCCATAGAGGATTTGGTAAAATATATGGTAACGAAGTACCATTGTATAGTGACCATTTAAAACTTGCGGGTACTTGTGATTGTATCGCAGAATGGCATGGAGTTCCATCAGTTATAGATTTTAAAACTTCCAGGAGACCAAAGAAAAAGGCTGATATTCCTGCTTATTTTTGTCAGTTAGCTGCATATGCAGTTATGTGGGAAGAGCGTAGTGGAATGCCAGTAACAAATTTAATTGTTATTATGGATGTAGATGATTTTCACCCAGTTACTTATAAGGAACATAGAGATAATTGGATTCCTATGTTAAAAGATACTATAAAAGAATACGACCATAGAAAAATGTATAGACCGTAAACTGTAACAAATTTGTTACAGTATTAAACTTTTTTCACTTTTTTTCTTTTAAAATGAAATTAACTATATACATTGTCAAAATAATTTGGTATAATGATTATATAAGGTAATTAATTTTAAGGAGTAGAAAAAATGACAAATCAAATTAGATTCTTCGAAGCAAACAATGGTGGTATTGAATTATTCTCAGCACCAGGAGTTAAAATCGGTTTTGCTAAAGATGCTAAAGAAGTTACAAAGCTATTAGCTAAATTTAACTACGTAGACGGTACAGCAAATTTCGGTTCTTCAATGGATTTTGCTGACGAATATGGATTCGCAAAGAGAGAAGGAGCTTTCGATATGTTAGTAGAAGGTTTCTTAAACTGGAGATAATATGATGGATCCTAAAGTAATTCTTATTGATACAGACGGTGTTCTTCTTAATTGGAGAGATACCTTTGATGCTTGGATGATGAGACAAGGTATATATGCCAAAGGCGATGTTAGACAATATGATCAAACTGTAAGATATGGCATAGATCAGGAAAAAATAACTCATCTTATTTTAATGTTTAACCAATCAGCAAACATTGGTTATCTTCCTCCACTTTATGATTCTTATAAATATGTTCGTAAGCTATATGAAGAACACGGTTATAAATTCTTAGTAGTTTCATCTTTATCAAAAGATCCTTATGCTCAAAAGCTAAGAACTAAAAACCTTAAAATGATTTTTGGTAAAGAAGTGTTCGAAGACTTTATCTATTTAGACACTGGTGCTGATAAAACTGAAGTTTTAGCAGAACTATCTAAAATATATCCAGGAGCTTTTTGGATTGAAGATAAAGTTGGAAACGCAAAAATTGGTAGTGAATTAGGATTTGATTCAATACTAATAGCGCATCCTCATATTAAGACTGAGGATACAGGTTCAACTCCAATTATGAAAAATTGGAAAGAAGTTTACGAATATGTAATAGGGGAAACATGGATATGAAATTTATAAATTTTTTTAAAACTCATCAAACTATCTCTGCAATTATTTTAGCCACTATAATGTTCTTCGGAACATTTTTGATTTTTAATGCTACAGCTTCCGCCCAAAATGTAATAATTACCGGTGATGTACAACATCATTATAAAATTGTAATAGATAGACAGCCATATAATGTAGAGATTTGTCAAAAGGGAAATCAGTCTGGAGCTTCAGCTGGAGATTTATTGTCAGGTGCTATTATAGGTGGAGCTATCGGCAACAATATTAAAGGTGAAGAAAATGGTGGAGCTATAGGAGCTTTATTAGGAACTATATTTGCTAATGAAAAAGCAAAACAAAATAAGTGTTTTGTTGAAACACGTTATGATGAAACTCGAAGAGAAGTATATGATTATAGTACATTTACTTTTCAGTTTGAGGGAAAAACTTATACTACTAAATTTATAAAATAATGTTCACGATATATACAAAAAATAACTGTAGTTGGTGCGTCAAAGCAAAAGAGATGCTAAAAGAAAATAATATCATGTACAAAGAATATAACATTGATGAAGATCATACTAGTAAAATGGTATTGAAATCTTTAAGACTCAAAACAGTTCCTCANATATGGGATGAAATAGATAGTCACCTTGGTGGATATCAAAACTTAGTGAAATGGTTAGGAGAACATAATGACAAAAATTGATTATTTAACTTTCTTACAGAGTGAAATAACAGAATTAAAATCTCGATTTAGACCAGAAGATACTGGTCATATTAGAACAGCAGTTAGTGTTTTAGAAGACAGAGCTGAAGAAGTAAAAGAAGAGCTTAGAGATTTAGAAGATATGTTAGGTAAAGGAGATATGGCATGATGACAGTTGCAACTTACTTAAATTTAAGATCTGAATATGAAGAAATAGTAAGAGATTTTAATGTACCTGATGAAATTAAGAATGGTTTAGAAGAAAGCTTTATATGGTTTTATAAATATGGCTATAGATCAAATTCATTACGTAATAACTTTAGTAGAGCTAAAGATATTTGTAAAATACTCTTAGGAGAACTTAATGGCAAAGAAACTACAAAAAGGAAGTCTGTGGGAACAAGCTGATGCTGATGGAGATGGTGTAGTTACCGANGAAGAAATTGCTATGACAGAGAGAATGATAAGACTTGAAAATAATGATAAAATGCAAGACCAACAAAGATTAATATGTTGGGTTTCTTCAGTATCTTCAATAGCATTAATACTTGTTGCTATGTCACCTATAATACCAGATACAAGAATAGAAATGGTCACAGCATTACTATCAACATATGTTGTAGCTAATTTAGGTATTGTTGCAACATTCATGGCTACTTCAGCATTTGCAAGGAATAGTGATAATAAAAAATAATTAATTTATAATATAAGTAAGGTGAAATGAAAAGATTAATATACCAAGTTTGTCTTGGAAAAAAATCTAGGTTATATGAACATTGTATTAATTCAGTAAAAGAATATTGCAAACTATATAATATAGACCACTTTGTACAAACAATACCAAAACTAAGAATAAAGCCTGACATTTTCTCAACCAACAGAAGTGTTGAATCATATGAGAAACATGGAGGCTTTTTACCTATCTATGAAAAAGAAAATGCGTTTTCTTATTTCCCAGCTTACGATCAAATTGCTATAATAGATGCAGATGTTTGGATAAGACCAAAGAGTCCAAATGTCTTTGAGTCTCTATCTTCAGCCTTTAATGCAGGATTCGTTTGTGAAAGAGAAATGCCTATTACAGAAACTTATCGAAGAAAGATTATAAATTATTCGCAGATGCAGTATTCAACTCTTAAGAGTGTAGATTGGAAATGGGATAAGTATAATTGTGGTGAGTTTTTTAACATGGGAATTATGATTTTAAACAAAAGCATTCACAAATATCTAAAAGGTCAAACTCCTCATCAATTTTTAATGAGAAATGAATTTAAAAGATTCGTTGATGGANTAGGAGCATGGAAATGGTCAACTGACCAAACATTATTAAATTGGTGGATTAAAAAAGAAAAGATGAGTATCAAACATATGGACTGGAAATGGAATGGTCTCTTTCATGGAATACATGATGACAAAGTAAAGCAAGCTCATTTTGTTCATTTCTTTTTAAAAGATAAATTGCCTAATCGTGGAGAAAATGTAGAGGAGCTAATGAAACATGTTAACAACTAGATTATTGATATTAGATGTTGATGGTATCCTAACTGATGGAACCAAAGTATATGATAAAGATCATAATGTATTGTCTAAAAGATTTATGTGCAAAGACTTTTCGGCTATCAAAAGATTTATGGCTGCAGGAATAAAAGTTATAATGATATCTGGAGATTCATGGAATCGTGATATGGCTAAAAAAAGAAATATAGATTTCTATTGTACAAGAGATGTTGGTACTCTTAACTTAGATAAATCAATATTGTTAGATGAATTTTCAAAAAAATATAATGTGTATCATCATCATATGGCTTTTGTTGGAGATGATTATTTTGATTTAAGTATGTTTCAAGCTTTAGAAAATACTTTTTGCACTGCCGACTCTCCTGACATAATCAAACAACATGCAGCAGTTGTGTTAAAATCAAAAGGCGGTGAAGGAGTAATCAGAGAGTTATATGATTTATTCATTATGAAAAAATGGATAAGAGAAGATCCGGATATGGAAAAAGTATTAGAATTAGATAGATTGGAACAAACTAGCCAGGAGATGAAATAGTGCAAAAGTATGACATATCATTATATGGTCATATGACTATTGATAGGATCTTCAATGAGTTTGATGAATCCATATCTTTAGGTGCTATGGCAAATGTATGGAGTGCTATTAGTAAATTAGGAACTGGATTTAGTGTAAAATTAAATCCTACAGCTTTGGGAGAAGCAATTGTTTTAATTAATAAAAAGAATGCACAAAGAGTTGGCAGAGGAAACTTAAATCTATCTACAACAACACCAACGATTTACAATTCTATGTGGCATCACATAATGTATCTTAACAGATTAAATACTGATTTTATTGATGATATTAAAACAGGAATCATATCAGCTGATTTAACAGACGGTGAAATAAATGTTGAAGATCATTTAAATAAAATAGATTATTTATTTTTGTCAGATGAAAATTTATTTATGGACATAGATGAGTTAGGCAAATTAGTAAAAGGGTGGGTCATATTACATTATCCTTCTGGTAGTTATACCACTAATGGAAAGCAATCTTATACTCATGAAAATAAAGTAGTAAAAAATATAAATGTATTAGGAGCTGGAGATACTTTTGCAGCAGTGTTTATTACTTCAATGTTAAACGCTTCGCCAAATAATATAGATAAAATTTTAGAAAACACTCACAAGAAAACATCAGAACTTTTAATTGAAGGAAATAAAACATATGGCAAATAATATATTATTACCAATAGCGGGCAGAGGACAAAGATTTGTTGAAGATGGTTATGAAACGCCAAAGCCTTTAATTAAGACCAATGGAAAATATTTAATTGAAAGATCTTTAGAATCTTTAGATCTAACTCAGTCAAATTTAATTTTTGTAGTTAGAAAAGAGCATATTGATAGCCATGGTATAGATGAAATATTAAATCTAAAATATGGAAATGATATTAAAATAATTCCAATTGATTATGTAACTGAAGGTACACTGTGTACATGTTTATTAGCAGAAGAGTTTATTAATAATAAAGATTCTTTAACTATATTTACTCCAGATTGTTACTTTGAACCAAAATTCTACTATCCTAAAGAAACTACTTCTTCTGGTAGATTTTTATGGAATAGAGATAAACAAGCATTTGATGCTTTAGTTGCAACCTTTTATTCTGAAGCTCCAGCTCATAGTTATGTTAGATTAAATACGAATAATGTAGTGCAAGAAGCCAGAGAAAAAGAAGTTATAAGCAATCATGCTATAGGAGGATTGTATTATTTTAAAAGTGGATTTGATTTTGTATCATATGCAAAAGTAATGATTGAAAAAAATATTAGAGTTAACAATGAATTCTACATAGCTCCAATATTTAATTTGATGATATCTGAGCAATTTAAAGTTACAATTGATAAAAATACTAGACATGATATTCTAGGAACTCCAGAGGATATAGAAAAACATGAGTTATAATATTGATATAAATCTTCATAGAAGGTTACTAACATTACTATATAAAAATGAAGAAGAGCATGTTGGAAGCTGCTTTTCTTGTATAGATTACTTAGATGAGATTTGGAAAAATAAAAATAAAGATGATATTTTTATATTATCAAATGGACACGCTGCATATGCACTGTATGTATTATTAGAAAAATATGAAGGAGTTGATGCTCAAAAGTTAGTTGATAAACATCTTGGCCACCCTAATTTAGATTATGAAAATAAAATTTATTGCACTACTGGTAGTTTAGGTCAAGGTATTACAGTAGGAGTTGGAGCCGCCATAGCTAGTCCACATAAAAATGTATATGTATCAATAAGTGATGGTGAATGTGCTGAAGGTTCAGTATGGGAATCGTTAAGATATATTCAAGAGTATCATTTAAATAATATACATGTACATGTTAATTTAAATGGATATGCATGCTATGATCCAATAGATACCGATTATTTAGAAAGAAGATTAAAAGCTTTTTTGCCTAGAATAAATATTCATAGAACAACATCTTCTAGATTCAGTTTCTTAAGAGGTATCGAAGCTCATTACATTAAAATGGATAAACAGATGTATGATAAAGGTTGTGAGGAGTTGATTACATATGAGCGTTAGAAAAAAATTTACAGAGCTTTTATATGATGAAATGGCTCAATGTGATAGAATCAATCTTATAGTGGGAGATCTTGGTTGGAAACACTTTGATCAATTAAGATTAACTTATCCCGATAGATTTATAAACGTAGGAGCAGCAGAACAGCTTTTAATTGGAGTTGGTGTAGGTATGGCTTTAGAAGGAAAAATACCAGTTGTTTATTCTATGACTCCTTTTCTATTATACAGGCCATTTGAGTTTGTGAGAGTTCATGTAGATAATGATAAAGTTCCAGTTAAATTATTCGGAGCTGGTCGTGATAAAGATTATGATTGGTTAGGATTCACTCATTGGGCTCATGATGATAAAGAACATACCAAAGGATTTAAAAACATAGACAAGTATTGGCCAGAAGAAGATGAAATAGAAGATGTCTTTTATGACACAATATATTCAGAAAAACCGTGTTATGTAAACTTAAAGAGATAATATGAAAAAGATAGCTATATCATTTACAGGATTATACAGACCTAACATTCAAATACCTCCGATGCAATCTATTGAATCGATGAAGAAAAAGTTCGGAGCTGATTTATATTTTCATACGTGGTATGGTAGAGAACATGAAGTTCCAGAAGTTTATAGAACTCAGATAGGTAAGTTTTTTCCGTCTAAAGAACCTAAGATGGACTATCATCCAGTGTTTGATCCTGAACCAACTACTAATCCTAAACATCATTGGTATAGAAGAACACGTTTTGACGGACGTAAAACTATTAATGCCAATAAGCAAATTATATCTTATGCTCAATTATTTGAAATGATTCCTAAAAAATATGATATTTATATAAAAACTAGATGGGACACTAGTATCAATCCAAAATTTAATTTTGAACAATTTTATCCATTATTAGAAGAAGGGCCTGTAGGATTTATGACACGAGCTGAAGGTCCGAATGCTCATGACTATACATTAACTAAACATAGAGTTGTACCTAAAACTAAAAGTGAAACTGAGAACAATGATTGGCATGACATGTTATCAGATACTATTGTTATGCATAAAGAAGAACATTTCGACCCTAAACTTGTTATGAAATTGCATAGAGAAAAACAGCTCTTAGGTTCAGAGTGGGGTTGGTGGCAAGTTATGAGTAAACCTTTCGGAGGAGATGGTCATACTTGTATATACGGAGGATGTCATATAATAAGATGAAAAAGATTTTTATTCATATTCCAAAAAATGGTGGAATGTCTTTACGCCATGACACTACATTGAAAAAGCATATCCTGTTAGCAGAACCAAGAAATCACAAATCTCCAGAATATACAAAAGCAGTTTTAGAAACTATGTATAAAAATGGTGATCACCATGGATGGCAGCATGCAAGATGGCGAGATTTAAATCCAGATTTAATTACCACCACAGAAGCTTTTGCCATAGTTAGAAATCCATGGGCTAGAGTAGTTTCGAGATTTATGTTTGCTAAAAAGGTAATTGAAGGAGAGAAAAAAATTAATAGATTTCAGTGGGATGGAAAAACTTATGTCATACACACTGGTAAATCAGATTATGCAGACATTAGTTCATTTGAAGCTTTTCTTGAAGAAAGACATAAATGGGGAAATAAAAAATACATGTGGCATAGAGCAGTAAGAGGATGGTATCCCGCATATGATTATGTATCTGATAGTAAAGATAATGTTAGGTGTGACATATTAAGATTAGAGCATATTGATGAAGAGCTTCCTAAATACTTCGGATTTGAAAAAATGCATTTAAGACCTAGAAATGTAACTGGATATAAAAAAGATTATAAAGATTTTTATACTAAAGAAACTATACAAATTGTTGCTGATTGGTATAAAAAAGATATTGATTTCTGGGGTTTTGATTTTGATACTAGTGCTACAAAAAATACTTACAATACATGGAAAGTGAGAGCCAAATGAGTTTAAGAAAATGTTTTGATGATCATAATTGTGATAAAGGTTTNAAACATAAGTATGAAAAGGTTTATGAACCTGATTTTGTAAAATTAAAAAATAAAGAAATAAATATTTTAGAAATAGGAGTAGATACTGGTGCAAGTTTAGGAGCTTGGTATGATTACTTTCCAAAAGCAAATATATACGGATTAGATTTATTTGTTAGAAATAAATTAGAAGATCTTGAATATTTTAAAAAAGATAGAATATATGGACTGAAATCTGATAGCACTAAACCATCTTCAAAATTTGATGTGGCAAAAGCTTGGAAAGATATTAAGTTTGATATTATCATCGATGATGGTATGCATACTCCAGAAGCAAATATGAAAACTTTTCAAAACTTTTTTCCTTTATTAAAAAAGGGAGGTAACTACTATATTGAAGANGTATTTCCAATGGACATTATGACTTTAAAAGAACTAAATTATCACTGGATTGTTAGACATCCAGAGAGGTATAGTTTTCCAATATATGATGCTTTTTTAAAAGAAATAGAAAAGTATTGGATTACTAGGTATGATTTGAGAAAAGATAGTGAACCAGATTCTTATATAATAAAGGTAATGGGATGATAGCTAATGTCATAACATTAATGGAAGATAATAAATCTTTTTTAGGTGCTACTAATCTAATCGCATCATCAAAGAAAGTAAAAAATAATTTTGACATAACTCACTTTAATGCTGTAACACCAGACATTGTTAAAAGAGTAATGGAGGAATATCATGTCATATGGAATTATCCATGGAAAGGCGGAATTATTGACATACACAGTGGATTAACTAAACACGCGTATCAAACAAAAGATCCTAATAAAAGGATGGCTTGTGCTATGAGTCATTATATTTTATGGAAACAGTGTTTAGATTCAAATGAAGCTATGTTAATATTTGAGCATGATTCGATTTTTATTAAACAACTTGACACTTCTCTTTTNGAAAGATCTACTTTTGANATCGTAGGTTTAAACGATCCACGNGGAGCTACAAGAAAATCAAATATATATTACAATTCAATACAACAGAACGAAAGGACGATACAACCTGTACCTAGTATAGATACTTTTAACATTCCTCAAGGTTTAGCCGGAAACTCAGCATATTACATAACTCCTAATGGAGCTAAGAGTATGATTGATGCTGTTAAAGAATATGGCATGTGGCCTAATGATGCTTTAATGTGTAAGCAACTTATAAAGAATATGGGAGTGACTAAAACTTTTTATACAAGAGTTCAAGGATTGGGATCTACAACAACGCTATGATAAATGCTTATGTAATTTCAATATTTTCAATTAAAGAATCAATGCAAGCAGCTAACAGATGTATTAAATCGGCTAAAGAATTTGGTATAGATGTTAAAAAATTTAAAGCTTTTACTCCAGATGATAACCCTATCACAAAGCTAAGAGAAAAGGGTATTGATGCAAGTGGTATGAAAGAAGTTTATTCACGAATGGAGAGAGCAGCTGCAGGATTCTTATCTCATTTAACTCTGTGGGAAAAGTGTGCAAATGATTGTGTTAAGTATTTAATATTCGAACATGATGCAGTGGTCGTGGATAAAATCCCGGTAACAGCTCCATTTGAAAAAGTTATGACAATTGGAAAGCCGTCTTATGGAAAATTTAAAACTCCTGCAACTCTAGGAGTTGGTCCACTAATACATAAAAGATATTTTGGTGGAGCTCACGCATATATGCTAAACCCTGACGGTGCAAAAGAGTTAGTTGAAAAAGCTAAAAGTGGTAAAGCTATACCTACAGATGTATTTTTAAATTTAGATAATTTTCCTTGGTTACAAGAATATTATCCGTGGCCAGCTGAAGCTCATGATAGTTTTAGTACGATACAAAATACAAATGGTTGCTTGGCCAAACATAATTATGGAGAGGGATATCATTTACTATGACATGGAAAATAGATAAATGTTTCATGACTGGCTGTGATAGTAAGACTGAGTGGTTACTAGAATGGTTCATAGATAATTATTTAAAATATAATAATATACCAATGATATTTGCTAACTTCGGTGTATCAGATAAAATGTTAGAATTTGTTAAAAATTCTGGTAAATTCAATGGTATAATGGATGTAAGTAAGAAAGCTGAAAAAGGATGGTTTTTAAAACCTTACAGCATGTTAAATACTCCAGCTAGAGAAACATATTGGATAGACACAGATTGTGAAGTCTTAGGTGATATAAGTCCATTATTTACAATGTTAGAAACAGAAAAACTATCAATGGCTGAAGATAAACCCTGGAGCAAAAGAAGAAATGAGCTATGGTTTAACTCCGGAATTGTAGGATTTAGATTTAAGCCATTAGTATTATACAACTGGGTTAAAGCAATAAAAGAAAATCCTTCTGTTGGAGACCAAGAAACTTTACACGTAATGTTAGGAGATGATCTTGGTAGAAGAGTATATATAAAAGAATTGCCAAATGAATATAATTGGTTAAGAGTACAATTGGTCAATGATAAGCAAGACAATAAAAATAAGAAGATAATGCATTGGACCGGTCAAAAAGGAAAAACTATAATTAAGGAGAAAATGAATGGCTTATCTAATCCACAACTTGCCGTTGGTTAATGTTTATGTTAGAAAAGAATATCTTTATGATTTACAGAAAGGTCATGGAGAATATACTCCTGGCATATGGGTTAGTGTTAAATCTGTACAATACAAAGCATTATACTTTGAAACTTTATTAACTGAATACGGAGCTTTATTTGATAAACTCCCGTTGTCTGCTTTTGTATGGAAAACAGAAGGCCATGGAGATTTGCCACTAGATACATTACAGCTTTGGGATTGCTTTGATTATAATTTAACCGTAATAGAAAAACCAATGCTAGGACCATGTGAATTCTTTGGAAAGGATAGAAANATGCATAAAGGTGAATACTTATTTACTATAGATAACTGTCATTCTGAAAGTTCTACATTAGATACTAACTATTCAGAACACGACCCTGAACATAAATCATTTAATATAATACAATTAGATAATGGTCAGTTTGCTGCTCAACCTAATAATAGAATAATATTCAGAGACTCAAGCTTAACACCAAGTGATTTAAAAATGCCAGATTTTAAAGTATGTACTCAAAATTATAGAGTTGAAACTGAACCTAAGTGGAGTGTAGGNCATACAGANGAGTGGCAATATAAGACTAAAGAAGAGGAGAATGATGTCTAAAGTTGTACATGTAATTGGAAATGGAGACATGTCATCTCTTTATCATTTAGAGAAAAGACATGGAATGAANCTNACTTGTAATATTCCNCCTTTTGCAGTCCCAGATGCATATTGTACNTTTATGGTAGATTTTAAAATTATGAATGCCATAACTCAAGGAGAAGTTGAAGTCCCAGGTGAATGGATNGTTGGTATGAGACCTAAGATATGGATGGACAAGAATCCTACATTTTATATAAAACGCGCTCATCAAATAAAAGAATTTTANACTCACTTACCAAAATATGCAAAAAATTATACNGACTTTAACTGNGGTCACATGGCAGTACANTATGCATGTAATAAAATATTAGCCACAGAAGTTCATATGTATGGATTTGATTCAATATTTGATTTTAATNTAAGAAGNAGTTCNGACTTTTACTTATCTTCTTTAAGAGATAANACNCATAGTAANAAATTAAAAAGNGANTGGCGACCTTTATGGGANCATATATTTAATGAATTCTCTCATACTCAATTTAAACTATATCATAATCATTCAAACATAAAAATTAACCTGCCAAAAAATGCTAGTGTTGTGGTAGGAAATCCAAGTGATGTAAAAATTAAAGATTAGCTATTTACATTGCATTTCATCTGTGATAAAATATAATTATGATATACGTATCTGCACATGGAACTAATGAAGTAAGAAGAAAGTTTACTGAAGCTATCACTTGGTGGTTCATAGATAAACAACTTCCTAGATATAAAAACCTTAGCATATCTGTTGATATTACTAAAGTAGACGATGCACAAGGAACNTGTATATATGATGGTGAAGTATTTCATATTGAGGTAGACAAATCATTAAAAGGTAAAGATTTTATTGAATGTTTGTTCCATGAATTGGTTCATGTAGAACAACATCTTAAAAATCTTTATGAAATTAATGAAGAACATCAGCATATACCTTACACTGATAGAGTTTTTGAGCAAGATGCTTATACAAGATCTGAATTATTATGTGAAGAATATATAAATAAGGAATGGACGGACTATGCAAGAAGATCAACAAAGATACGGGACTTGGTTGCGTGACCAACTAAGAAAATCTTCTACAATGGAAGATCATGAAATAATTACAACCACTCGAGATCCGGATGATTGGAATAATCATGAAAATTCTTTTGAAGAAACTTTACGACGTGAAATGTTAAAGTACAAACAACTATATCATATGATACAAGAAGATATGACTCAACTATCAGAAGCACATAACAAATCTTTAGAAAGAATTAAAGAATTACTAGATATAAATGAAACATTAAGAACTAGACTAGATAAAGATGATAAAATTATTAGATCTTTTCAGGATTCATCATGAATTTAAATTTTTGGGGTACATATTTTCATTTTAAAAAATTAGATGAAGCAGAAGCCATACTTGAAAAGTGGGATCCTTTTTTATCTGATGATTCATATATATCAAAAAGTGGCTGGAATATGGCACAAGTAGAATCTAGTATAAGAAATGAAAAAAATAAAGATTTACCATGGCAAAGTTGGCTTGATATAGTAGTACCTGTAATAAATAATTACTTGAAAGATTTAGAGCCAATGATGCCATATTCTTTAAAGTGTGAAGAAAAGTGGTTTAATAAATATTCGACTGGTGATTATCAAGAACCCCATGATCATGCCTTTCCAGGCAGAGGACTTAGTTCGATTTATGTTCTTGACTATCCAAAAGATGAAAAAGATCCTGGAGGACAGTTGGTATTTGAGTGTCCAAATTTTCCACTGATTCGTAGTTCGGGATTGGATGTCATATTTAATGCTTGGAACTGTCAGCATTTTATACCGCCTTTAGAAAAAGGCGCTTTGATATTATTTCCTAGCTGGATATCTCATTATGTTTTACCTAGTAAAACTGACAAAAGACGAGCTACTATTTCAGCTAATTTTGCCATAGAACCATTAAAGCATTAAAGGAGGAAAATAAATGAATTATATGTTAAATATGTGGGATGTAGTAATGAATAATAAACATAATCCACTATCACAAATACCTGACTTCGAAACACGTCATATGGTATTTCAATTACTAGCTTGGATGTGGTGTATTATATTTTCAATGTACTTTGGTTCAATGTATATATTTGGAACCACTGCAATACTTCATACTCTAATCATTGCTGGTATTGCAATAACATTTGCTATATTTAGAACTGCAGAAAAGAATCCACAGTTCTTTATGAAAAAAGATGGTTACCACAGTTTCTCCCGTGCAAGACAGCACATGTGGATTAACGGTAAGAAAGTTCAATTAGATCCTTCAGATCCTGGTGGTGAACACGAGTAATGGAAAAGATAACTAAAGAAAATACTCCTAACAAATACGTAAGGTGGTTATGTTATGTACTACTGTTTAAATACGTATGGGACATACAGACTTTATTTGAAAAGTATTTACCTATGGAGAAGATCTATAGGTTTATTGGTTTCTATATCTTTTGGTTGGTATGGTTTATTTTGTTCTTAGTTATTCTCTACAACATAGTAGGACCAGATAACTTTGGTCTAATATTGGATGAAATGGCATGATACAGATAACAGAGTCAGCACAACAATACCTAACTGATGTACTCAATGATAAAAGTAATGATGATTATGTCACTCTAGGTGTTAAAGGCGGCGGTTGTTCTGGTTTCCAATACATCTGGGATTTTAAAAAGAATTGGCCAGATGTAAAATGGAGCGATCCTATTGAAGGAGTCCTTGTCCTTGATCCTATGGCTGAAATGTATGTTGCCGGTTGTACTGTCGACTACGTTAAAGAATTAGGAGGATCATATCTCAAAGTTGTCAACCCAAATGCATCTGCTTCTTGTGGATGTGGAGAGTCTTTCGCAGTGTGATATAATTGTCACAGCAGCTAACTTTTTTTCTCTCAAATGAATTTTTTTATGTACATTACTTTTAAAGTGTGATACACTGAATATATAAGTAATTAATTTTTTAGGAGTAGAAAATGGAAAAACAAATGGACTTATTCGAAGTAAACTGGGGCGTTAGAGCTGATCTTAAAGATGTTCAGGAAAAACTATGGGATCTTATACCTACTTCTG
>PBVB01000111.1 GCA_002728075.1 Flavobacteriaceae bacterium | reverse complement strand
TTTCGTATTTATAGTTTCTTAAAATTTCCCAATCAAACGAAATGCCATTTCCTCCGGGAGATTTTCCTTTTGTGTCAAATAAAAAATAGTCACTACATAATTCATACTTTTCTAGAATATTAAAATTAAAATTTTCATCCACACTGAAAGCTTTAATAATTTCAACTCCTAAACCCTTTATTTTTTCACAAAATTCAGGGGATTCAAGACCATGGAGCTGAATAGCCTTCAATTTATGGACAAGAACCTTATTCTTAATTTTTTCAAAATCAGCATTTACAAAAACTCCTGTTTTTTTTATTTTGGTTTGTGAGAGATTAGGAGTCGAACCCATAACAAATCTTTTTGATTTTTCCCAAAAAATAAAACCCATGTATTCTGGTTCTAATATAGAAAGACCCAAAATATTTGATTTAAATTTTAATCCACAAATTTTAATTTTCATAAGTTAAATTTTCTAAAGTTTTTTTTAACTCTTTACCTGGATCATTAGATGCCATAAATTTTTCTCCTATCAAAAAGCCTTGGTAACCAATTTTCTTTAATTTTTTTATAGAATTATCATTATTTAATCCACTTTCTGAAATTTTTAAAAATTCATTGGGTATTTCATTGAAAAGTTCTTCACTTATTTTTAAATCAGTTTTAAAAGATTTAAGGTTTCGATTATTTACTCCTATAATATCGACGCTTTCAAGTAACCCTTTTTTCAGTTCATCTGTATTATGAACTTCTAAAAGAACCTCTAATTTCAAGTCTTTTGCTTTGTTTGATAAATTGACTATTTCGTTCCTTGTAAGTATTGAAGATATAAGTAAAATGATGTCAGCCCCGTAGGCTTTAGCCTCATAAATTTGATATTCATCTATTATAAAATCCTTTCTTAATATTGGCAAATTACATGTAGATCTAGCTAAGACCAAATCTTCTAAACTCCCACCAAAATACTTTAAGTTAGTTAGTACTGATAATCCGCTTGCACCAAAAACTTGATAATTTCTACAAACATCGTTGACAGATAATTTATTGTTAATTTCATTTTTTGATGGAGAACGTCTTTTGAATTCGGCTATAATTCCAAAATTATCCTTTTTAATTGAATCACTCATTGAAATTGTATTTCTTTTAAAAAGAGACATTTTTTCATACTCCGATATAGGAATAATACTTTTTTTAAGTCTCAGTTCTTTCTTTATGTCAATTACAATGTTTTTTAAAATAGACATGTTTTTAAATTTTAACTAGTTTTTCAAAAGACTTGAGAGCTTTTTTATTATGTAATGAATCCTCAGCTATTTTTATAGATTCATCAATATTTAATTTTTTAGATGTGGATATTGCCATCGCAGCGTTAGCACAAACAACATTATTTTGTTCCTCCGAACCATTTCCTTCTAATATGGATTTAAAAATAAAAGCGGATTCTTTTACACTATTTCCTCCACTGATTGAATCTTTTGTTACACTGTTATATCCAAAATGATGAGGCTCGAATATAAATTCTCCAGAATTTCGAATCAATTTTGTTGGACCAGTTAGAGAAATTTCGTCGTAGCCATCTAACGAATAAGTAATTGTATAGTTTTTATTTGTTTTTTGGAAAAGGTAGCCATATAATCTTGCAGTTTCTAGATTGTAAACGCCAGTAAGTTGATTCTCAGGGTTAACAGGATTTACAAGCGGCCCCAAAATATTGAAAAAGGTTTTAACCCCTAAGTTTTTTCTAACAGAAGCTACATTTTTCATTGCTGGGTGAAATAATGGAGCGTGTAGAAAACATATTCCAGCTTTATCGATACAACTTTTTAAAAAACTTTCATCATTCGAAAAATTGATCCCCAAAAATTCCAAAACATTACTTGAACCGCAATTGGAGGAAACTCCATAGTTTCCGTGCTTTGCAACTTTAATTCCAGAACCAGCAGTAACGAAAGAGGACAAAGTTGAAATATTGAAAGTATTTTTTTCATCTCCCCCTGTACCGCACAAATCAATTGTATCGTAATCTGACAAATCTATCTTAACACATAAATTAAGTAAAGCATTTCTAAAACCATTTAATTCATCAATAGAAACACTTCTCATCATGAAAATGGTTAAAAAAGAAGATATTATAATATCATCATGTTTTCCTTCAGTTATTTCAATAAGAGATTTTTCCGCCTCTGATGTAGTCAAGTATTCTTTAGCGATTAATTTTTCTAAAATATTTTTCATACTAATCATTTATCCAATTTTGAAGAATTTTTTTTCCGTATTTCGTCAATATTGATTCGGGATGAAATTGAACTCCATATACTTTATAATTTTTGTGTCTTAAAGACATTAGGTGACCTTTCTTATCGAATGATGTCGCTTTAAGACAAATTGGTAAGGGTTGCTTAACAACCCATGAATGATATCTTCCTACCATTATGTTTTTTGGAATATCTAGAAATAATTTTTCGTGATCAATAATTTTAATGCTTGTTTCAACTCCATGATATACATTTTTTAAATTTTCAATTTCACCACTAAATACTTCGCCTATTGCTTGCATCCCAAGACACACTCCCAAAATACTTTTAGTTTTATGATATTTTTTAATTACTTCATTTAATAACCCCGATTCTCTTGGGATTCCTGGACCGGGTGACAAAAGGATGTATTCATAACTATCTATTTCATCTATATTAAAGTCATCATTTCTTTTGACATCAAGAGTACAATTTAACTCCCTAAGTATATGGACTAGGTTGTAAGTGAAAGAATCGTAATTATCAACGACAAATATTTTTTTCATGTTATTTTCTCAGCCATTTCCAGAGCCTTTTCTAAAGCTCCTAATTTATTATACACTTCATCTAACTCTTTTTTCGGTTCCGACTTTGCTACAACACCAGCTCCTGCTTGATAATGAATAACCTGATTTTTACTTAAAAAAGACCTTATAATAATACAATGATTAAAATTTCCTTCGAAATCAAAAAACCCTAAAGCACCTCCATAAAAATTTCTTGAAATATTTTCATATTTATCAATAAGTTTTAAAGCCATATGTTTAGGGGCACCCGATAAAGTACCTGCAGGAAAAGTATCTGCAACAACCTGAAAATTATTAGTTAAAGGATTTAGTTTTCCTGTCACCTTTGATACAAGGTGAATTACATGTGAAAAAAATTGTATTTGTCTATTTTTTTCAACTTTAACTTCACTTCCATTTCTACTTAAGTCATTTCTAGCAAGGTCAACAAGCATAACATGCTCACTATTTTCCTTAGGGTCTTTTTCCAACTTTTCTGCCAATTCCCTGTCTCTTGAGTCATCTCCTGTTCTTTTGAATGTTCCTGCTATAGGGTGAATTTCTGCTCTACCATTTTCAATTATTATTTGTGCCTCTGGAGAACTACCAAAAATTTTAAAATTCCCATAATCAAAGAAAAAAAGATATGGAGACGGATTAATTGACCTTAATGCTCTATAAACATTAAATTCATCTCCATAAAAGCTTTGAGAAAATCGTCTTGATAAAACTATCTGGAAAACATCTCCCCGAAAACAATGATTTTTTCCTTTTTTTACAAGATTAGTAAATTCTTTATCAGTGAAATTTGAATTTTTTTCACCCTTTTTGCTAAAATTATAATTTGTCGGCACGTCTTTTTTTAATAGTTTATCAATAATTTCTATATCGTTTTTATTATTGGTTGAATGACAAAAAATGTGCGCCTCATGATTAAATAAACTTACACTAATTATGTATTTATAAACAGCATAATATAATTCCGGTATTTCTAAATCTTCTTTGTTTTTGTCTAAATCTAAATCTTCAAAATGTGATACGGCTTCGTGTGCAATATATCCAAAAAGACCATTAGTTATGAAGTTGTATTTTTTGTGTTTGTAATCAAATTTTTTAGAAAAGTTTTTAATAATATTAGGGAGGCTTTCATTTTTTTTAATTTTTGTTGTAATCTTTTTTTGGCCTGGATATGTATAAGTTATTTTTCCATCTTTAACACTAATGGATGCAATAGCATCACAACATATGTAGGAAAAGTTTTTATTATTTACATCATAATCGCTGCTTTCAAGAAGTAAACTATTTGTAAACTTATCTCTAAGCTTCAAATAAATGCTAACAGGAGTCAATTTATCCGAAAGTATTTTTTTATGATATGTTTTAAATTTTATTTTTTCCAAATTGTATTAAAATAAAAAAGCTTGTCGTGATGACAAGCCAAATATTAATTACAGAGGTTGTTTACACGAATTTATACATCCATGAACGTCCACCAATTAATAATATTAAAAATNTTCATGNAGCAAATATATATTAAAAATTTTACAATTTAACTTTTTAATTAAAAGTTAATTGAGCTTCAATTTCTATATCATCATAAATTAACTTATCACCTAAATTTTGAAAAAATGAACCAGATCTAAAACTTACATCGTGTTTTGATCTATCAAAAGTCAATTTTGCATTTCCATTTTTATCATTTAAGTAAATATCAAAAGTTATGTTTTGACTAATACCTTTTATTAAGATTTTACCAGTAGCAGTAAACATTCCATTAGCCTTTTTCTTAGATTTTTCGATAGTTAATATTGCTTCAGGATATTTATTTACACTAAAAAAATCATCCGATTTTAGGTGACTTTCTAAATTTGTTTTTGACGAACCTGATAGATCTTCACAATCGATTGTGGTCATGTCTACTACAAATTTACCACTTGACAATACATCATTTTTTAAATTTAAAATTCCTTCTTTAAATCTCAATGATCCAAAGTGAGTTTTTGTAGTTATTTCCTTTCCAGTCCATTTTAGTNAACTATTCTTTTCATCAAGAATCATTTCTTGAGCAAAAATATTATTTGAAAGGATTAAAATTAAAAAAGTTATAAAATTTATCTTCATCATTTTTTTTTGTAAAAATAGAAAACTTTACTATTGAATAGTAATAATTTTCTAACATATGTTATTTTTGAATTATGATAAATCTTGATTGTAAAGATTGGATTAAAAATATAAGTTCATATAAAAAGTCAATTATATTGGATGTTAGGACNGTTGAGGAATATGAAGAAATATNCATTCCTAATGCCATTTTAGCAAACATACTTGAACCTAANGAATTTATGNATGTAGTAGAGAAATTAGAAAAAAAATCTAAAATTTTTNTTTATTGTCGNTCNGGNGTAAGGAGTCAAAAAGCNTGTAACATACTCGATCAATTAGGNTTCAAAGAAACCTACAACTTAAATGGAGGNATTTTGGAATGGAAAAAAACCTTAANAAATGACTAAAAGGTTAAGANTTTTANTNGAAAAATATGGTTTTGCGGTATGTTCACGACTCGCAGANTTNTTGGGTATGAAAGTAAAATCAGTCAGATTATTTTTCATATATGCTTCTTTTGCAACTGTTTTCGGTGGTTTCGTTATTTATTTGATNCTAGCCTTTTGGCTNAAAATTAAAGATCTTTTATACGGTAAAAGAACTTCTGTTTTTGATTTATAAAAACCAAAGTGGATTATAATTTGTATTTCGGGAATAATTTTTAATATTAGCGAATTCAAAATCCAAATCCATTTATTATGTTAAAATCTAAAGTTTTAATTTTTTTATCTTTTTTTGTTTTTTCAAAAACTTTATTTTCCCAACAGAGAGGTATTGATGAGGCTATTAATGAGGCGTTTTTGCCAATATCTAATTTTTGGGAAAATTTAGTTTTGCATGAGTTTTTTGGAACAGGAATACCAACTATAATTTTTTTATTAGTTGGTGGAGCAGCATTTTTCACATTCTATTTTGGATTTATAAATATTAGAGGATTTGGATTATCGTTAAAAACAGTAATNGGNAAGTATGATAANTTAGATGAAGAGAGGTCTAATAATGGTGAAGTAAGNCANTTTCAAGCTTTAGCAACTGCTGTTTCAGGTACNGTAGGAAACGGAAATATTGCAGGNGTTGCAATGGCTATTGCNTTNGGAGGTCCTGGAGCAACATTNTGGATGATTCTNTGNGGTATTTTNGGAATGTCATCNAAATTTGTAGAATGTACCTTAGGTGTAAAATATCGAGAAATTGGTTCAGATGGAACAGTTTACGGTGGACCCATGTATTATCTCAAAAAGGGATTGTCAGAGATAGGATATGGCAAGCTTGGAAAAGTTTTAGGAATCACCTTTGCAATTTTATGTATTGGTGCATCTTTTGGGGGAGGTAACGCAGCTCAATCTAATCAAGCAGCAATGCAGTTGGTCAACTCATTTGGAATGACAGGAGGGAGTGCAAGAACAGTAATTGGAATAATAATGATGATTGTTGTTGGGGTGATTATAATTGGGGGAATAAAAAGAATAGCATCTGTTACTGAAAAAGTTGTTCCATTTATGGCTGGAATTTACGTTTTGGCTTGTTTATATATTATTTTTTCGAACTTTTCCTACATAGACGACGCNTTTGGATTAATTTTCAGTCAGGCCTTTACTCCACCAGCTGCTGTTGGAGGTTTTATTGGGGTTCTCATTCAAGGCTTTAGAAGAGGTGCCTTTTCTAATGAAGCTGGTGCGGGTTCTGCCTCTATTGCACATTCAGCTGTTATTACTAGCTATCCAGCCTCAGAGGGACTTGTGGCTTTATTAGAACCCTTTATAGATACTGTAGTTATTTGTACAATGACTGCACTTGTAATAATAATCTTTAATGGAGATAATACAATATTTACTTATGGCAATACTGTCGGAGACGGGACTGCTGTAATGATTCAAGGACAAGAGTTAAGTGGAGCAGGAATAACTTCTGCTGCTTTTTCTGAGTACATTTCTTTCTCTGGTCCTTTCTTGACACTAGCTGTAGTACTTTTTGCTCTTTCAACAATGATATCTTGGTCATATTATGGTTTACAATCATGGATGTANGTTTTTGGNAAAGGAANAGTAGCTGATCTNACCTATAAAATCTTATTTCTNGTATTTATTGTAATTGGAGCNGCGGGAGACATGTCTTCTGTCTGGGCTTTTTCTGATGCGATGATTTTAGCTTTAGTTTTTCCTAACATGATTGGTCTTTTTTTTCTATATCCAAAAGTAAAACAAGAATTATCTATTTATATTGAAAAAATAAAAAATAAAACAAACTGAATTAAAATTTCATAGGTTATCATAAACAACTTATATTTGCAAACTAAAATTGGAATATGTTAATTATACCTATAAAAGAGGGTGAAAATATTGATAGAGCTCTAAAGCGCTTCAAAAGAAAGTTTGAAAAAACCGGCGCTATGCGTCAACTTCGAACAAGAAAACAGTTTATCAAACCCTCTGTTAAAAATAGGTCTAGGATACTAAAAGCACAGCATGTTCAAAGATTGAAGGACGCGCTTTTACAATAATTCATATTTTTTTCTAATCAAAAGATTTTAAAAATTGTTTACTATATTAAAGATATATTATGTCTTTAAAAAGCTTTATTGAGTATTTAGTTAAGGAAAAAAATTATTCCAAAAATACCATAATTGCGTATAAAAATGATTTGGATGTATTTCAAAACTTTTGTCTAAAAGAGTTTAATCATGAAAATTTAAAAAAATCTAACTACAGTTTTATAAGATCTTGGATAGTAAGCTTAGTTGAATCTGGGTTAAGCAATAAATCAATAAACAGAAAAATATCTGTGTTAAGGTCTTACTTTAACTTTTTATTGAAAATAGGGGAAATTGACAAAAGTCCTTTAAAAAATCATAAACCTTTAAAAGAAGAAAAAAAAATTCAAGTCCCTTTTTCTGAAAAAGAAATAAACTCTCTGCTTGACGGAGATTTCTTTAAAAAGGATTACGAGAGTACAATGATTAAAACATTGATNCAGCTTTTTTATTCAACTGGGTTAAGACTTTCCGAGGTTACTAACCTTAAAAACATTTCAGTTGATTTAGTGAATAAAAAAATAAAAGTTTTAGGAAAACGAAACAAAGAGAGAATTATACCAATAATTGACTCTTTAATGAATCAACTGTTGAAATTTCAAGAANTAAAAAAGCAANTNATAAGTGATCCTGAAAGTGAATTTTTTTTTGTAAATGAAAAAAATATTAAACTCAAAAATATTTACGTGTATAAAGTTGTCAATTTATACTTAAACNAGGTTTCAACAAAATCTAAAAGAAGCCCTCATATGCTACGTCATAGCTTTGCTACTCATTTGCTAAATCGTGGTGCTGATATTAATAGTGTCAAAGAATTACTTGGACACGCATCTCTTGCTGCCACTCAAATATATACCCATAGTAGCATGGAAAAAATAAAATCTATTTACAAAAAATCNCATCCAAGAAACTAGACTTATGAAAATAAATAAAACAATTTTNTTAGNAATTTTAATTATNACAACAATGNGTTGTGATAATAAAGTTAGTTTAAGTNTACCATCAATTTTTTCTGACCAAATGATTTTACAACGTGAAACTGANGTCTCTTTTTGGGGAAAATCTAGTCCAAAAGAAAACATAAAAATCANAGGCAGCTGGGGGAGTTCNTCTTCGACAATTGCNGANNATAGTGGAAAATGGCAATTAAAACTATCTACCCCTTCAGCTGGNGGACCTTACGAAGTNGNGGTAAATGATTCTAAAAATTCAATTATTTATAAANATGTTTTAATTGGGGAAGTTTGGCTTGCTTCTGGTCAATCAAATATGCAATGGAAGCTAAACCAGTGTAAAAATTGTATTGATAATCAAGATGATGAAATTAAAAATGCTAATTATAATCAGATAAGATTTTTCAACAATCCAATGGATCTCTCGGGAACAATTATCAATTCTCAAAAGTGGAAAAATGTTAATCCAAAAGACGCTTCCGAAATGGAAGATTCATTTAGTACTGAAAATTACAGTGCAGTAGGTTATTTCTTTGCAAAAGAACTTTATAACGAACTAAACATCCCTATAGGTATAATAGGGTCTTACTGGGGAGGAACAAGGGTTGAGGCTTGGACAAGTCGTAAAAAACTCAATGAAATCACNTCTGTTAAACTTCCAATTGAAGAGCTAAANGAAGTCATCCGTATGGATCGAGAAGAGATGGNATTATTTTACAAAAATTATAACGATTCTGTAGCAAAAATAAACAATCAACTTTTTGGTTTTGAAACTTATAATTTACCTAAAATAACTCAAGAAAAAAGCATTGAGGAAAATTGGAAAGAACTTTTACTAAATGATGAACATTTTCCCAAAGNTGATTTTGACGACTCAAAATGGCAAAAATGGAATAAAAACTATGAGGTATACGGCTACGATGGCCTAAACTCAAGATTTGAAAATATTTATGACCCTAAAGATTTCTTATTAAACAATGGAGTTATTTGGCTTAGGACAGAGATAAANATTGAAGATNTTTCTTCNGACTATCAATTGATTTATAAAGAAGGTGCTGATGACACAGACCAAACTTTTTTTAATGGAAATCTTATTGGNAATACATTTAGCTGGAGTAAAGAAAGAAATTATACAATAAAAAAATCACTACTGATAAAAGGAAAAAACATATTGGCTATTAGACTATCTGATTTGGATGGACCTGGTGGCTTTAACGGAAAAATTTTATTAAAGAATAATTTAAAAGAAATTGAAATACCAATTGAGTCGTTTAAATACAANCATCATGCTTTTTTACTTGATGGAAGACTCATTGTTCATAATTTGGAGAACCAAGAGCTACTTGAAAAATCGAATTTTTTCAAAGAAAATATAGTTCGTGGATTTGCGACTGGTACTCCNAATGAATACTCAATTTTATTCGATAGGATATTGTCAAATGTTATTCCATACACTATTAAAGGAACTATNTGGTATCAAGGCGAAGCTAACACTGTAAATTACAATGAATACCAGACTCTCTTTTCAGCTATGATTGATGATTGGCGTGAGACCTGGGGTTATNATTTTCCGTTTTATTATGCNCAGCTAGCTCCTTTTCCAACAGAAGGCACTCTTGGAGTTAGAGAAGCACAGCGAAAGACACTAGAATCAACTAAAAACACCGGTATGGCTGTTTTAATGGACATAGGGGAGGAGGATGATATTCATCCTCACAATAAACAAGATGTAGGTAAAAGACTTGCTCTTTTAGCTCTTGACAAACAGTATGGTTTTAACTATATATCCTCTGGCCCAAAATATAAAAGTCATCAAGCTACGGGTAGATATCTTTATGTAGACTTTGACAGCGTAGGATCTGGACTAGATTTTACAGGAGGTGAAAATGGTTTTGAAATAGCTGGAAAGGATAATAAGTTTTATCCTGCCACTGCCAAAATTATAAACAATAGAATCAGACTGTATTCCAAGAATGTAAAAAGACCTATAAATGTAAGATACGGTTGGAAAAACTGGACAGTTGGAACACTATTTAACAAAGAGGGATTACCGGCTTCATCATTTAGTTCAATTAATTTTAATTAATATTAATCCAATTGCATTTTATTAATAGAATCTGCCTTTTACTTTTTTTGTTTATTCTTTCCTGTAATTCAAATTTTGATACCCTTGTTTTACCTTCTTTATTCTCAGATCACATGGTTTTACA
>PBVB01000110.1 GCA_002728075.1 Flavobacteriaceae bacterium | reverse complement strand
ATTGGAAAGTTATGTGGGGAGCAGCTTCGGTGGTTCTCCTTTATACTTTGTGGTATGGCTGGTACACTAACGGTGGTGACATTAGTTATGGACGACTTAATAAAATTCCGTTCCAAGACATTCAATGGTATCATGCCGCGGCACCAGGACTTCTTTTAATACTTACAAGAATAGGTGTTCCTGTCAGTACTTCTTTCTTGGTATTGTCGGCTTTTGCTTCTACTTTTGTACTAGAAAAAATGTTAATGAAATCTATGATGGGATACGCAGTGGCAGCTGTCGCTGCTTATGTTATCTGGATTGGAGTAACTAAGATTCTAGATGAAGCTAAACCTGTTAAGGAAGAACATAAAAGATATTGGAGAATAGGCCAGTGGGTAACTACAGGATTTCTATGGTTCACATGGCTATCACATGACATGGCAAATATTGCCGTGTTCCTTCCTAGAGAAATACCAGTTGATTTAATGATTGCAATTAGTATGGTATTTGTAGCCGGACTATGGTACATGTTTAGAGAAGGTGGCGGTAGAATTCAACAGATTGTTTTGGAAAAACATAATACAAGATATGTAAGATCCGCGACAATTATCGATGGAGTTTACTGGCTAATTTTATTCTTCTTTAAAGAACTGAACGATATTCCTATGTCAACAACATGGGTATTCGTTGGTCTTCTTTGTGGTCGTGAATTGGCTATGGCTACCATGACTGGAAAAGAAAAATTTAAAGTGGTCTTTCCATTGATTGGAAAAGACTTCTTAAAGATGATGGTTGGTTTAGCAGCTTCTGTTGGAGTTGTATTATCAATTCATTATGTTATAGTTCCAAATGGACTATAAAATAAATTAAAAAAATAAATTATTATAAGCTCTAATTGTATAAATAAACTCAGAATTTAATGATTGGAGCTTATAATGACACAACTAATATCCCCACAAAAATTTACAGATACCGTTGGCCTTTTAAGGTCATTTTTTTTGGACAAAGGTTTTTTGGAAGTCCATACTCAAAATAGATTAAGTATACTAGCAGCATGTGAAGATCCTTTCAATGTTGCAACATATAATTATGCAGGTCAAATATGGCCACTACCACAAACAGGTCAAATGTGGTTAGAACATGAATTATTAAGTAAACCGAATAGTGAAGGTTTCTTTTGTGTGTCTACATCTTATAGACAAGAACCAAATGCAATACCTGGAAGACACGATATTATCTTTCCTATGTTTGAATTTGAAATGCCTGGAGATATAAATGATCTTAAAAAGATGGAATATGAACTGGTAGACTACTTAGGATTTAAAAAACCAGAAGAAAAGCGATATTCGGAATGGCAAGACCATTATGATGTTTATGGAGAACTTGAAGCTGAGCACGAAAATAAAATGTACGATGAATTTGGTACAGCAATGATCACAGACTTTCCTGAATTTACATCACCCTTTTGGAATATGAGTAGATATGAAGATAAGATACATTCAAAGAAAATTGATGTTATATTAGGAGGGATGGAAACAATAGGATCTGCTGAACGTTCAACTGATGTAGATATGATGAGAGATACTTTTCATACAATTACGAATGGAGAATATTCAACGTTATTATTTGATTTATTTGGTAAAGATAGAGTGCAAGCTGAATTAGAAAAATTCTTAGAATTTGATTTTTTTCCTCGTGTAGGTGGAGGTATTGGTATGACTAGAATGATTGCAGCCTTGGATAAGAATGCAAAGAATTAAAGAAATCGTAGCTTGGTGTAAGATTAACAGAAGAGACAGTATATCAGTATGGCATCTCTTTCCTCCAGGACCAAATTGGTTCTGGGGAGCTGTTTACAATTCAAGAGTATTTAAATTAGAAAAAGAAGATGGAAAATATCCATATAAAAAGAATACACCTGGCGGTGTTTAATCTGGGGTGGCGGAAAAGGTAGACGCGATAGATTGTTTCTCTATTGTCTTGAGCAAGGCGTGGTGGTTCGAGTCCACCTCCCAGAGCCAAACTAATATTTATAAAAAAAATATATGATAACTATTTACATTACTATTAAACTGTGATAGAATAATAATATGCAGTTTTATACAAATGTTAGTAGGTATGGCAACTCTATCCTTTATAGAGGTTATGNCCATGNTGGTANAAAAGTGATTAAAAGAATAGCTTATAAACCAAAGCTTTTTATAAAATCAAAAAAGAAAACTCAATGGAAGTCTTTACAAAATCAGTATGTTGCTCCAATAGATTTCAACTCTATGAGAGACGCAAAAGAATTTGTTGATAAGTATAAGTATGTAGATAATTTTAAAATATATGGTCATTATAATTTTATACATCAATTTATTACAGAAGCATTTCCTAGAGAAATAGAGTTTAAAAGAAATTTAATAAATGTAGTATCTTTTGATATTGAGGTAGCTTCCGATGAAGGCTTTCCATATCCAGCTGATGCTAATCAACCTGTCATATCAATAGCTCTTAAATCCAGTTTAAAAAATGTTTATTATGTATGGGGANTNAATGATTATGATAAATCAAAATCTAAATATAACATATCATATATTAAATGTGACAGTGAAGCAGAACTATTAAAAAGTTTTATAGAATATTGGAGTGAGTTTGATAGAACACCTGATATAATAACAGGTTGGAATGTTAGGTTTTTTGATATTCCCTACTTAATCAATAGAACATATAAAATACTTGGTGCTGAATATGTAAAACGATTTTCTCCTTGGGGTCAAGTAGATCATCGTATGGTTAGAAAACAAAATAAAGAAAATGATACATACATNATTAAAGGTATTGAAACTTTAGATTATTATGATTTATTTTTAAAATTTGGATATACTTATGGCCCACAAGAATCTTACAGGTTAGATCATATAGCTAATGTAGTTCTTGGTGAAAAGAAATTATCATATGAAGATTATGGTTCATTGCGTAATTTNTATAAAGAGAATCACCAACTCTTTATTGATTACAATATCAAAGATGTTGAGNTAATAGAAAGACTAGAAGAAAAGATGGGTCTTATTACACTAGCTCTTACTATTGCGTATAAAGGTGGTGTAAACTATAATGATACATTTGGTGTTACATCAATATGGGATTCAATAATTTACAGAAGTTTAAATTCACAAAAGACAGTTGCTGAAATAGAAACAAATCCTGACAGAGTAAAAACCACTTTTGCTGGAGCATACGTTAAAGATCCCCAAGTTGGTATACATGATTGGGTAGTTTCTTTTGATTTAAATTCTTTGTATCCTAATTTAATTGTTGAATATAATATGTCACCAGAAACATTAGTACATACTGGAGAAGACTTTAAATCTAATGTCGATTATTATTTAAATGAAAAAGGTGATACATTAAAAGCAGTGGATCATAATGTTGCAGTTGCTGCAAATGGTTCTACATACTCTAAAAAAGTTGAAGGTATGATTCCAAAAATCATTATAGAATATTATGAAGAACGTAAGTCAGTTAAGAATATGATGATAGCNGCAAAAAAACAATATGAAAAAGAAAAAACATCTCAGTTAGATACTGAAATAAATCAACTTGAGAATAAACAAATGGCCATTAAGATTTTGCTTAACTCTTTGTATGGTGCAATGGGTAATAGATGGTTTAGATATTATGATCTTAAAATAGCTGAAGGTATTACATACTCTGGTCAGTTAGCAATTAGATGGGCCGAAAAAGCTATGAACAAATCTTTAAACGAATTGTTAGAAACTGATAAAGATTATGTTATAGCTATTGATACTGATTCTCTTTATGTTAACTTTGGACCATTAGTTAAAAAGTTTAATCCTAAAGATCCAGTTAAATTCTTAGATCAAATTTGCAAAGATCATTTTGAGCCAAAGTTAGAAAAGTCATATAAAGAATTAAACTATAAAATGAATTGCTACAAATCAAGAATGGTTATGGCAAGAGAAGCNATCGCTGACCGTGGAATATGGACTGCAAAGAAGAGATATATATTAAACGTACATAATAATGAAGGTGTACAGTATGCTGAACCCAAACTAAAGATCATGGGTATTGAAGCAATTAAATCTTCTACTCCACAAATAGTTAGAGATAAGCTAAAAGAAGTATTTAAAATTTTAGTAAATGGCAATGAAGAAGAAACTCAAAGATTCATAGAAGATTTTAAAATAGAATTTAAAAAGCAACCACCAGAAAATATTTCTTTTCCTAGGTCTGCTAACAATGTCAATCAGTTTAAAGATAAGCATACTGTATATAAAAAAGGTACACCTATTCATATTCGTGGATCTATTCTATATAATAAATTATTAAATGATAGAGATTTAACAAATAAGTATGAATTGATATCAGGTGGTGATAAAATAAAATTTGTATATTTAAAAGTTCCAAACTCAATAATGGAAAACATAATATCATTTCCTGAAGTATTACCTAAAGAATTTAAATTACATAACTATATTGATTATGATCTTCAGTTTGCAAAAACATTCACTGAGCCTATGAAGATTATAATGGATGCTATAGGCTGGAAAGTAGAGAAGGTAGCATCATTAGAAGACTTTTTTGTATAAGGAGAATAACATGTCTGATAATTGGGTAAAAGATATTAATGATATGCACCATAAGTTTGGTGTTAAGAAATGGGTACAAGCTCAACAACAATCTGATGCTGATAAATCTATATTAAATGAATTTTTAAAATTTAGAATGAAAATGATTCAAGAAGAAGTTGATGAAACTAATAAAGCAATAGAAGATAAAAATCCAGAAGAAATAGTTGATGGATTAATTGACATGTGCGTATTTGCTATTGGTACATTAGACGCATTTGGTATTGATGGAAACAAAGCTTGGAATCAAGTTTATGAAGCAAACATGTCAAAAGAAGTTGGTATAAAAGAATCTAGGCCTAATCCATTTGGATTGCCAGATTTAATTAAACCGAAGGATTGGAAAGGACCAGAACATAACGACAATCATGGAATACTCTCTAACACTCTTTAAAAATATATACGATAACAAAACTACTAAGCGAATGAACTTTCCTACATGGGAATTGTTTGAAGGCTTGTTGTATGGTTTATCACAAAAGCCTGGAAGGAAAGGAATAGATTATGATAGAAACGGTACTAGTTCTCCTCTTATTAGTCCTGCTACTTACACACCCGATAGTACACGCGCTAATAAAAATGTCATTAATTGGAGTGGTTGGGCTGCTATTGATGTTGATGATCATAACTTTGACAACAGAGAGCTCAAGCAACAACTTGCTCAACGATTTGGACAATACTACTATATCTGCTACAGTACAGCTAGTTCAAGAAAAGATAACCCAAAGTTTAGGCTTGTTTTTAAATTATCTGAACCAGTTGTAAATAGACAAATAAAACATTTTTGGTATGCATTAAATACTGAGTTTGATAACCTTGGTGATAGACAAACAAAAGATATGTCTCGTATGTATTATGTTCCAGCTCAATATCCTAATGCATATAATTTTATATTTACCAATAAAGGTTCTGCTATAACTCCAGAAATACTTATGAATAAGCATCAATTTATTGAAAAAGAAGATAATGATTCTTTCTTTGATCGCTTACCTAAAGCAATGCAAGACCAAGTTCTTCAGTATATGGAAGATAAGATATGGGACGAAAAAGTTAATGCTGAATGGACTAGTTATCGAGATTGTCCTTTCTTTCCAAANAAACTNGCATCAGAATATATGGCTATAGGTGAGACTGGTTGGTATCATAAGATGTATCAGATTATGGTAGCAACTGCAAGCAATGCTATAAGAAAAAAATATCCTATTGAGCCGGATGAAATAGCTGAACTATGNAGNCAATTTGATAATGANAATGGTCAGTGGTATAAAAANAGACCACTAGAAGTAGAAGCAGATAGAGCNATAGAATATGTTTATAGAACTTCAATTTAATGGTTTACATTAATAATAAAATAGTATATAATAAAATTAGGAGGTACTTATGAAAGAATCGCTAAGAGTGCTACAAGAATGCGCTGAGTTACAAACTAAAAAATCTCAAGATTATCAAAATGATGGTTCTAGTGTAGTACAAGCCATGCATTATCGTAGAGGTATAGATACTATCCATGATGTAATACTTGGCAAATTACATAGAGCAACTTCATTATTAGAATCACATAATTCACCAAACTTTGAATCGCTAGAAGATACTTATAAAGATATCATTAACTATTGTAGTTTTGCAGTATCTTATTCTCGTGGTAAGATGGAAGGTCAAGATCCTACAAGAGATATATTTAANAAGAAAAAGAAACCAAATGTTACCAATAATTAATACATCTCATATACGCAAACATTTTATACAAGAATTAAAAAATGAAAATTTTGCTATTGATAAAACCGGTCAAAAAACTATTGAGCTGATAGGTGCATCTTTTATAGCTGATGAAGCATCAATATTTGGAAAGGTAAATCATGAGTATGTTAAATCTGAAATAGAATGGTACAAATCCATGTCTACTAATATAATTGACATATACGGTCAATATCAAGATCCACCACAAGCTTGGAAGATATCAGCTAATAAACATGGTGAAATAAATTCTAATTATGGATTACTATGTTATTCACCAAAGTATTATAACCAATTATCAAATGCTTTATCTGAACTTATGAGAAATAAAGATACTCGTAGAGCAACAATAATTTATAACAGACCTTCTATATGGGCTGAGTATAATGAAAATGGTAAAAATGATTTTATATGTACTAATGCTGTAACATATTATATTAGAAATGATAAAATATACTGTGTAGTTCAAATGAGATCTAATGATGTTATATTTGGTTATAAAAACGATTTTGCATGGCAACAGTTTATGCATCGCGAAGTTGTTAATTTATACAATGAATCTTTAGATAGTGATGAAGATGAACTAGGTACTGGTTTAATGTATTGGCAGGTTCAAAACTTACATGTTTATGAAAGACATTTTCATTTAGTAAAGGAAAAAGAGTAATGAATATTTTTATTTTAGACAAAGATCCATATCTTGCAGCTCAAATGCTGTGTGATAAACATATACCAAAAATGATNGTTGAGTCAGCACAAATGCTAAGNACAGCTCATAGATTATTAGATGGCACACCAGAAAAAAGAAGATCTAAATCAGGTAAGACTGTTCAAACTTACTATTCTTTTAATGATGGTAGAGAAAAACTTTATTATGCAGCTGTCCATAAAAACCATCCATGCACTACATGGACTACTCAATCTAAAGAAAATTACAAATGGCATTATAAACATTTTGAAGGTATGTCTAAAGAGTATACTTTCAGAAGAGATAAAGTACATGCTACATGGGAAAAGCTAGGAGAATTATTGGAAAGACCACCAACAAATATTCCAGACATTGGATTAACAGAGTTTGCTCAAGCTATGTCTCATTATCCGGATTGTATAGTTCCAGGTAATGCAGTGCAAGCATATCGTAATTATTATCATACAGCTAAACCTTTTGCTGAATGGAAGTGGAGAAGAACAGCTCCCGATTGGTGGGAAGGATATAAAGGAACTGCATGATCATAAATACTCTAATGAAAAATTGGAAATGGCAAGAAAGATATTTAGATTTAGCAGAAGAAATTTCTAAATGGTCTAAAGATCCTTCAACACAATGTGGAGCAGTGGCAGTCGGAGACAAAGGGCAAATACTATCTCAAGGATATAATGGATTTCCTAGAGGTATTCATGATAATATTGGTTTACTAGAAGATAAGAAATCTAAATATGATAGAATAGTTCATGCTGAAATGAACGTAATATACAATGCATGTTATAACGGAGTTAGTTTAGATGGAGCTTCTTTATACATATATGGATTGCCTTTATGTTCTAAATGTTGTCTTGGAGTAATACAAGTAGGAATAAGAAGAGTTGTCATGAGAGCACCAAAACTTCCAGAAAGATGGAATGAATCTTGGCAACTATCTCAAAAATTATTATCAGAAGCAAATATAAAATACGATTTGCAATAAATTTTATCTATTTACTTTAATAAAAAAATGTGGTATAATAAATTATGAATAAAGTGATTGTTATAGGACATAGTCCTAACCCTAATAAAACTGCTGAAACTTCTCCTACTTTAGGTAAACTTAGAAAATGGATGACTAATGCTGGAGTATTTGAATATGATTTTGTAAATTTAGTTGATGAATTTGTACCGAATCTAACTCTTAAAAAAGTTACATTGAATCCTAATAGTTTAAAAAAATATAAACGTAGAATTACATTAGGAAATTTAGCAGATACATACTTAACTAGAAGTAACATTAAACATTTTAAAGCACCTCATCCTTCTGGATTAAATAGACAATTTAATGACAAAACGTTTGAACCAAAGGTTATGAACAATATAAAGGAGTACCTAAATGAAAATCGGAATAGGTAAATTAGGAAAGTCAGTTGGCTTTAATAGTAACAACTGGGGAGCTGTAGGTGGAGACAATGAAGCTCCTATATTATTTGAAAACCTTATACATCAAAATAAAGATCATACCTTTGTTTTTATTGGTGTAACTGATTTCGATAGATTATCTTCATCAGAACAACAGAGAATAAACAAATACAATAATGTTATAAATCCATGGTCTGGATTCTCTGATTGGAAATCAAAAAATTATAAGAGTGGTGACAATAAGTCAGATGACAGACAAAAATACATGGAAGAAGTTATCATTCCAAACTATAAAGTTGATAAGTGTTTATTTATGATGGGTAATGCTTCTACACTAAATGTTAGAGGTAAAGTTAGAAAAATAAAAGATCCATCTGAATTATGTAATCCTTTAGATATGCATGCTAAATATGCTGGGCCAGTAATTCATTATCTAAATGAAACTAAATCTCCGTGGATAATGGTGTTAAATGATCCTAGATTATTTCCTGGAGTAGCTAAGGATATGTTTAATCCTCCAGTTAAAGTTTTATCTCAATATGATGAAACTATATTACATAAGATACATACTTCATATACTGATCATACAATTATAGAAAATAAAATACCAAGTGAATATGCTAGCATGGAAACTATATTTTTAATTGGTAAAGAGCGTGGCAGAATTACAGATGATGCTCCAAATTCTTTAGATAATTTCTTTGATGATGCACCAGCTGAAAGCACTGATAAAGATATTAAGTTTATGATTGTTTGTAATGAAGGTAGGCCATCAAGATATAAAGATTTAAAAAGATATATTTTAGATCATGTTGAAGATGTTGATATCTATGGTAAATGGAATGAAAACATTATAAGCAAAGACTCCAGATTTAAAGGGCCAAAGAAATTCAATGAATTACAATCTATGCTACCTAGAGTAAAATATACTTTTTGTATACCAATAAAGAAAGGTTGGTGTACTGCTAAGTATTGGGAAATGTCTCATTATGGTATTATACCTTTCTTACATCCAACTTATGATGAGCAACGTAATATAAAATGTCCAGACTTTTTAAGGATCAAAGATTCCAAAGATCTTTTTGATAAGATTACATATTTGGAAAATGATGATGTAGCATATGCTAAATTAAGAATTGAATTAGATAGTATTATATTAGATGGATATTACAATGGTAATTATTTAAATGGAAAGGTTATGAATGAACTTGCTGTGCTTTGATTTAGATGATACAATATGTTTTCCTAATCACGAATATTCTGATGCTGAAAACAAATATGGTAAAGCTAAACCTAACTTGCCTATGATAACAGCAATACAAAAACTACATGAAAAAGGAAATCGCATAATCATACATACTGCTAGAAGAATGTTAACTCATAAAGGTGATCTAAATAAAATAGAAAGCGAAGTTGGGAATATTACTAGAACTTGGTTAACATATTATAATGTTCCATATGATGAGTTAATATTTGGTAAACCTTATGCTGACATGTACATTGATGATAAAGGAATACGTTTAGAGGAATTNATAAAATGGGCAAATTCAATTTAGTTATACCGGCAGCTGGTTCTGCTACAAGATTAAAACCACTATCTTCTAATATATCTAAAGTTATGGTTAGAGTTAATGGTAAGCCATGTTTAGATTATATTGTAGAAGCAGTGAATGGTAGTGTAGAAGAAATAGTGGTAGTTGATGGAAAATTTGATGACATCAGAGAGTATTGTAAAATTAAACATCCAAAAATTAATTTTNTAAAACAACCGAAGTTAAATGGTCCTAGAGATGCAATTAATCTTGGTATAAAAAAATTAAAAAATCTTGATATGCCATTAGTAGTTTGGTTAGGTGATGCTATTATTTTAGAGAAAGATTTACCACTAGGTGAAGATTTCTTGTTAACTAAAGAAGTGCAAGATCAATCTTCTTGGTGCATGTGGGATGGCATGCAATACTACAATAAACCTAAATGGTATATTAATGATGCTGTAGCATTAGTTGGATTATATTCTTTTGCATACGGGCCAGGAGCAGCAAAAGCTTTTGATGAAACTGATGAATATGATATATCACATGCTTTAGAAAATTACGCTGAAGAATGGGGACCTTTTCAAAAAATTGTAACAAATAAATGGTATGATATAGGTGATCTCCCTACTTATTATAAAACATGCGCAGAGCTTTTAAATTTAAAAAGTAGAGCCTTTAATAATTTAAAATTTAATTCTGAGCTTGGGACTATTCGTAAAACTCCAGATTACCATAATAGTCATTCAATAACAACATTAAGAAATGAAAAAATGTGGTATGAAAAATTAACTCCAGAACAATCAATGTTTGTTCCAAGAATATTACCACATAACACTGATTTAATAATGTCATATGAATCTGGAATCTTATTATCTGATTTAATGCTTTATGAAAATTTACCTTCATCAGTATGGGACTATATTTTAGAAAAAATATTTACTATAAAATTAAAATATTTTAATGACTCAGTTAATAATTCAAAATTAGCTAATAAGTTTAGCAAACAATCTAGAGAAATGTGGATTAATAAAAACCAAGAAAGATTAAATAATAATGATAACTTTAGTAGAGTAGAAAAAGAAATCTTAATGAGTTATGCTATAGATATTCATAAAAAGACTAGGCCTATAGAAGTTCATCATGGAGATTTTCATTTTGGCAATATATTATATAATCAGTCAACAGATCAATTTAAATTAATTGATCCTAGAGGTCAATATGGATCTTATGTTGGAACACTCGGTGATAATTATTATGATTGGGCTAAGTTAGCTCATGATTTGCATTTTGGTTATTCATCATTAGTTAATGATGTTCCACATAATACAGTTGTTAATACAATCTTCATAGAAAAAATTGTGAAACATAATTTAGATTATGATCTTATTATAAAAGGCGGATTGCTTTTATTAGCAACCTGCATACCATTACACTATGATGATAAAGATAGACAAAAAAGAATGATAAAAAAAGTAAAGGATAGCTTATGATAACATATGGTTCGATAGTTCCTTTGATCGGAGGAGAGAGTTTAGGTATACAAGAATCTTTAAAAGGCCAACAACCAGAGTGGGTATTATCTTATAAAGATTTTGAAGCCAATGATTCTCACTACATAAATTATTTACAAAAGCATGGATGGAAAAATGATTATGTTTTTATAGATGAAAATAAATCATACAAACCAAAAAAAGTGGATGTAGTTAACACAGTTTGCCCTTGCGCAGGATTATCTACGTTAAGTACACATTCAAGTTCTGAAGCTGCAGCAAATGATTGGATGTATGAAACTGCTGAATATGTTTTAGATAAATTAAAACCTAAAGTATTCTGGGGAGAAAATGCTCCAGGCTTAGCACAAAAAGTAGGGATACCAGTTGTAGAAAAACTTAGAAAGATATCTGATAAACATGGTTATGCTATGTCAATATATAAAACTCAGTCATTAGTTCAAGGATATTCTCAAGTTAGAAATAGAACTTTTTATTTCTTTTGGAAAGGTAATAAGATTCCTTTATTTGATTACATACAAAGGCCTAATGTAAAGATAGAAGATCTTTTAGCTGATATACCTAATGATCCAAATGATAGTATGAATGTTCTTTTGAATAAAAATAAACCAAGTGATTATCCTTTATACAAATATATTTTAGAAGTAATGCATAATGGTATAAGCCATAAAGAATTTATAGAACAACTTGAACATACTACTAATGCCTTTGAATATATTGAAAAGCATGATTCTTATGATAAACTTTTACCATGGTTAAAAGAAAGAGATCATGAAAGATGTTATAATATGATTGATAGAATGAACACTAAAATCAAAAATGGCCAAAATATAATGAGAAGAACAACCACCTTTCCTAAAAATTATATTGGAGCTTTTGTCGGCCATCTCCCTAAACTACTAACTCACCCAACAGAAGATAGATACTTAACAATAAGAGAAGCTATGGAAATTATGTATTTGCCTAGAGACATGGATTTGTTAAACCCGTCTCAATATAATCATATATGCCAAAATGTTCCAGTAAAAACTGCTAAAGATATGGCCGATCAAGTAAATGCATTTGTTGAAGGCAGATTGGATAATCAATTAATAGAAACTAAATATCTTGTTCAAAATAATAAAAATAAATCTTACGATTATGAAAAAGATAGTTTACAATTAGATGAATTTATGGTATAATAGCATAAGGGAGAATTAAATATGGAAAGAAAAAGATTACGAAATAATATTTTAATTGGACTGATGCTAGGATTATCAGCAGTTCTAATAGATATTCATTTAATACCAGGAGGAATATATTAATGTCAATAATGGATAAATTAAAAAGCAATTCAAAAATAAAAGAGTCTCAGATATTATCTGAGTCAAAGTTTTTTACAGAGGCAGATATGGTATCAACAGATGTGCCAATGATTAATGTAGCTCTATCTGGTTCTATGGACGGAGGATTGGCTCCAGGATTAACGGTTTTAGCTGGGCCATCAAAACACTTTAAAACTTCTTTTGGATTAATAATGGCAAGTGCTTATTTGAAAAAATATAAAGATTCAGTATTATTATTTTATGATTCAGAGTTTGGTTCACCACAATCTTATTTTGAAAATTTTGATATTGATACTAATAGAGTATTACATGTACCAATAACTAATGTAGAAGAATTAAAATTTGATATAGTTGGTCAGATGGAACAATTAGATAGAAAAGATAAAGTTATAATTATGATTGACTCCATTGGAAATCTTGCATCAAAGAAAGAATTAGAAGATGCTATCAATGAAAAGTCAGTGGCTGATATGTCAAGAGCTAAAGCACTAAAAGGTTTATTTAGAATGTGTACACCATATTTAAATATGAAAGATATTCCTTTAGTTGCAGTTAATCATACATACCAAGAAATTGGATTATTTCCAAAAGCAGTTGTTTCAGGTGGTACAGGTATATATTACTCAGCTGATAATATTTGGATATTAGGACGTCAGCAAGATAAAAAAGGCACTGACATACAAGGTTACCATTTTGTAATTAATGTTGAAAAATCCAGATATGTTAAAGAAAAATCTAAGATACCAATTACAGTATCTTGGGAAGGTGGTGTACAGAAATATTCTGGTTTATTGGATGTAGCTTTAGAAACAGGACATGTAGTTAAACCTTCNGCNGGTTGGTACCAAAGAAATGGCGATGATAAAAAAGTTAGACATGATGAAACTTTACAAAAAGAATTTTGGGATCCTATATTTGAAGGAACTGAGTTTAGGAATGTAATTCAACATAGATATAAAATATGAATGATTTAAAATTTACTACAGCCGGAGAATACATGTCATCACCAAAAGTATATGAAGAAAATATAGATTATGAACTTACTCCAGCTTCAGATAATGAATATGGATGGAATGTTCGTATTTTAGTTGGCCCTTTTGTGGAAACAGTTATAAGATTTGGAAATCTTGCAGCTAATGAAAAAGAAGGCCATCTTAGTTTTAACTTTAAAGTCATACAATCNCCTGATCCTGATTTAACAGAAAATGATGAATCTCTTCAAGAAGAAGCTGGTAAAATTTTAAACTCTATCATTGAAAGAGGGTTAAAAGATGGCAGTGTTTTAACAACAGAAAGAAAAAAGAATTGAACGCAAACTTAGAACAAACTATATTAAGAAATATATTAACTAATGAAAAATTTATGAGAAAGGTTTTACCCTTTGTAAAGCCTGATTACTTTGAAGGAGTGTATAGAGTTCTATTTAAAGAAGCTGGAAAATTTGTAGGTAAATATAATAAACTTCCAACAGCTGAATCATTTAAAATTGAAATTGACCATTCTGAAAATTTTAGTAAAGAACATTATAAACACGCTATTGAAATAATTCCAAATCTTTTTAGTAAACAAAAAGTAGATAATAATTGGCTATTGGATTCCACTGAAAAGTGGTGCCAAGACAGAGCTGTGTATAATGCAATAATGGAATCAATAAGAATCATTGACGGTAAACATGAAACTTTAACTAAAGGNTCATTACCTAATATATTGCAAACTGCTTTAGGAGTTTGTTTTGATACTAATGTTGGTCATAGTTATACAGAAAACATCGATGAAAGATATGATTTCTATCATAAAGATGAAAGTAAAATTCCATTTGATTTAGATTATTTTAATCAAATAACTAAAGGTGGCTTACCCAACAAAACATTAAATATATGTTTAGCTGGTACAGGAGTTGGTAAGTCACTCTTTATGTGTCATGTAGCAGGTTCAGCTTTAGTCCAAGGATATAATGTTTTATATGTAACTTTAGAAATGGCTGAAGAAAGAATAGCAGAACGTATTGATGCTAACTTATTAAATTTACCAATTGATCAAATACATAATCTTTCTAAAGATATGTTTACAACTAAAGTGGCTAATCTTGCTAGGCAAACGACTGGTAAACTAATAATTAAAGAATATCCAACAGGTCAAGCAAACACTTCACATATGCGATCATTAATTAATGAATTAAAATTAAAAAAGAATTTTAGACCAGATATTGTATTTGTTGATTATTTAAATATTATGTCATCATCGAGAGTTAAGTCTATGGGTGGTGCGATCAACTCATATACATATATTAAAACAATAGCTGAAGAGCTAAGAGGATTAGCTGTAGAATTTGATGTTCCAATATTTTCTGCAACTCAAACTACAAGATCAGGGTTTTCAAATTCTGATGTTGGTTTAGAAGATACTTCAGAAAGTTTTGGTTTACCNGCCACAGCTGATTTAATGTTTGCCATAATTACTACTGAAGAATTAGAAGGTATGAATCAACTTCTAGTTAAACAATTAAAAAACAGATATAATGATCCTACTAAAAACAAAAGATTTGTTATCGGTGTTGACAGATCAAAAATGAGATTGTATGATGTAGATGATAGTGAACAACAAAATCTAGTTGATGATACACCGGTATTTGATAAGACTAAAGCCGGTGAAAAGTTTAAAGATTTTAAATTATAATGGACACATATCAAAAAGTTCCGCAAAAGCCATTCTTTGAGAAATACCATTTAGATTGTATTAATAATCCAAAGTGGGTAAAAAGAATTATGAAAGAACAAGGTTTAACATTTAATTATCCAAAACAATTAGAAAAAAATTTATTATTACAGGCATACGCCGATTGGAGAAAAAAATATGGGTAAAAGAAGATCTAGCAGAGATAGTTACAAATCAAAAGGTGAACGAAGAAACGTTTCTAAAAAATGGACTAAGCTAATGAAGAGAGAGCGATCTTATGAAGATAGATTATTAGCTCAATTTGAAGCTTACTTAAAATTAAAAAATGTAGTACTTACTGTTCCAAATCCTAGTAAGAATGCAACAAATAAGCCATTTATAAAAGTTCCAGCATCTGATTATTGGAGATTGTCTAAAAATGACAAAAGTAAAACTAGTTAATTACTTTTATAAATAATAAAAATCTTACTTAAATGAAAAAAACTATTTACATTACTATTAAACTGTGATAGATTATAATAAAGGAGTAGTTATTATGAGATCTATTATATTATCAGTTTTTATTATTTTATCAACATTGACATCAGCACAATCTGAATTTTATGATAACAAGCAATTGTTATGTATAGCTCAGAACATATACTGGGAAGCAAGAAATCAACCATTTCGTGGAATGGTAGCAGTAGGCCAAGTCACAATGAATAGAGTTAAGGATAAGAGATTTCCTGATACTCCTTGTGAAGTAGTAGAACAAGGTCCTACTAAGCCGTCTTGGAAAGATCCTTCAGTATATTATCCAGTCAGGCACAGATGTCAGTTNAGTTGGTACTGTGACGGCAAATCAGATGAAATTCCAAAGATTGATGCAGACCTTTGGAATTATGTTTTAGCTATGTCTACTAAAATAGCNTCTGGTTATTGGGCAGATATAACACACGGTGCTACACATTATCATGCAGATTATGTTACACCAGGCTGGGCAAAAAGTAAACATAAAACTGCAAAAATTGGAGATCATATTTTTTATATTTGGAAAACGCGATGAGGTTATTTAATATGTTAGTGAAACAAGATGTCGACAGAATTAAAGAAGATCAGAAAGTAGTAGATCTTCCTAAGATNGATTATAAATTTAGTGAAGATAAAAATATACATCTAATAAAAGATCATGTAGATGAAACTTATAAATCACATTATTCAGAAAATAAATTTCAAGCTACAGAATTTATTTTAGACAGTGGCCATGGCACAGGATTTTGCATAGGAAATATTTTAAAGTATGCACAACGCTATGGTAAAAAAGGTAGCAGAGAAGATCACAGAAATGATCTTATGAAAATAATTCATTATGCAATAATTCAATTGCATGTACATGACAATTATAAATAATACTGTAACATAATTGTTACTTATATTATAGGAGAAAAATTATGGATTTTACTACAGCTTGGAATGAGCTTACTTATATTGATGGCATACTATTTACTGTATGGCTAGGAATTCTATATTATGGTAAATGTAGAATAGATCATCACTTTAGGTGGAAAGATTAAGGTGGGAAACCAGCCTGGTCGTGCACGACGTATCGTAGCTTTTTAATCTTAGTCCATAGCTACCGAAATGGTTTCATTTCAAAGGAGAAGAAATGAACCTAGAAGATCGAGTTGCAATGTTAAAAATGAGAATAGATAAATTTAAAAAAGACTATTCACATATATTTAAACCATCAACTTACGAAAAACGAATTTGGAGTTACGAGGATAATTGTTTTTATGCGCCGAAAGAATAACATAACAAGTCAGTACATAGATACTAGAATACTACAACTTAAAGAAGATCATGACAAGGCTAAAGATCCTCATGATCAAAAGTGGTACAACCGATTAATNCAAGAATTAGAATGGGCTAGGCANGCTGTATCAGGTAAATTTGAAAAAGATTGCGCTTTGGAGATTTGGAAATGATTGCAATAGTTATGATGGCAGGTTTATTCACCTGGGAAAATATAGAATTTTTTAATACTTCTAGANAACAGATGAGTGAAGGATATAAATGGGAATACGTTGGAAAATCAAATACAGTTGGTGTTCCTGACTTACCTTTAATCAATCCTAGAACAGATGAGGAGACAATTTACTTTAAATTGAAATAAACATTATGAAATTTTTTATATTAGCTCTAATGAGCGTGATGTATACGGATCCTTCCACCAAATTAGATTACGAACAATATTTCGTATTTCATACCCCGCACTTTTATTCTATAGATGACTGTAAAGAATTTGCCAGAGAAAATACAGAGCTTCTCTATGTAAAGATCTTTGAAGAATATGGATTATCTAATTCTCCTAAAATGATATCTTGCGTCAATGAAGATGTTATAAAAACAATATTAAATGAACAAAGAGAAAGATTGAGTACATGAGAAATTTTGAATTTTACATAGGATCAATAGTATTATTGACTATTATATTAACAGTATTGATAGTTGGAAAATCTTTCGGTGAAGATAGTCCAACATATGAAACAATGAACCCTAAGTCTTTGGCTTATATAAACAAAGAATTAGTTTGTGAAGAACTGGAAAGCGCAATGAACTTTTCACATGATGTACTAGGACAGAAACCATTATTTAAATGGGAAGATGTTACTAATGATGTTACGTTTATGATGATGTTCAATACCAAATCTGGTGAATTTACCGTCTTTTCGAAACCTTCTAATATAGATACGAATATAATATGCTGGGAGTCACAGGGTGACAATATGCATGTTTATATAGATGTATTTAAAGACTTCGTTGGAAAATATCAGAGTTATATCTTCGGAACCGGCACTTAATTAAACTGTAACAAATTTGTTACAGTATATTTTTATAATTCACTTTTTTTCTTTTAAAGTGAATTTTTTTATTTACACTACCAGAAAACTGTGATATAATGATATTATATAGTAATTAATTAAGGAGTAGAAAATGATTTCAAACGAATGGTTCGAAGAGCAGGATGCTAGAGAAGATATTAAGTGGTCTGCAGAATATGACAGACGAGTCGAAGAATTCATTAAGAACGAAGGTTCTAATGTAGCAGATGCTCAATATTTTGTAATGGAAGAAATGTTAGAGGAAAGGAGATTATCATAATGAAATTTCAAAGATATACTACTAAAGCTTATTACGTATATTATACTCCACAATTAGGTAGACGTAAGGAAGGCTGGGTCGGTGGTCTAGGTACAACCGAAGAAGAATCAGTAAAAGATGCCATTAAAGACTGCAAAAAATATAAGATACCAGTCGAAAGAATTGTAAGATTTGAAACTAAAGAATTTAATTTAGATTTAAAGGACATTGCATAAAATGAAAGATGGAAAGGTAGTACAATTTATAGGATTCAGAGGAGAAGAATATAACTCCGCTGTAAAGATCTGGGGTGAACCAGACTTTATACATCCTGTGAATGACTATCGAGCCAATGTAGAAATAGATTGGGAAAACGATATTATAATATTTGCAGGTAAGGAACGTCCTGGCGTGAAAAGATTTTATAGAAGGGAATATGCAGATATGAATTTGAAAGGTACGAAATGGTTAGATTATTAGATTCTGATATTGATAAATTCTTAAACAATAATGAATTTGGAATCACTGAAAAAGATTTAAAATCTGATAGATTAGAGGTATTAGAAATAATAGTATTTTTTAAGATCTCTGATTTAATGGATATTGTAAAAAGTAGATCTAAAGACTTTATGTCTAGTCAAACATATTTAGGTTTATCAAATCAATTAAGTAATACCAAAGCTAATTTAAAATATCATTTGGAATATTTAAAAGGGAGGTATTAAATGGTTGAAATAAATCAAGAAATCAAAAATAGAATTAAATTATCTATTGCAGCATATGCTTATGAATATAAAAGTGATCCAATTATGTCTGATGATGAATTCGATCAATTGGCTCTAAAGATTAACCCAGAAGAAAAAACTGGGAATATTAAATTAGATAATTTCTTTAGAAAATGTTTTGCAACTGATACAGGTTTATGGGTCCGTAAACATCCTGAGTTAAATAAACTAGAATGGATATATAATGAATATTTTAAAAAAAATAAAACTGTTACATAAATGTAACAGTCCAAAACTTTTTTCTTTTAAAATGAATTTTTTAGTTTACATTATCAAAAAAATGTGGTACAATATTAATATAAATGACAACAAATTAAGGAGTAGAAAATATGTCAGGAATTAAAAGATTTTTTGAAAATGTAGAAGAATTTGTTAACAATCATGAGTTAACATTTCCTTCAATGTCTCAAGAAGAAGTAGATACTATTCTTAATGATGTAGAAGAATCATTCGGATCTATGGGCAGAGACTTTGCTCATGATTATATTATACAACAACAAATTTCTTACTAATTGAAAGGAGAATATATTATGGCACATGAATTAGAAATTGTTGATGGTCAAGCTCAAATGGCTTATGCTGGGGAAGTTCCATGGCATGGGTTAGGAGTTCCAGTATCAAACGATCTATCACCATTACAAATGATGGATAAAGCTGGATTAAATTGGAAGGTTGAAACTAAGCCTCTTTACTATAAAGGCACATTTGCATCTGACGTTAACGTACCTTTTAAAAAGGCTTTAGTCAGAGAATCTGACGGCAAATTATTAGATGTTATTGGTTCTGATTGGGAACCAGTACAAAACGAAGATGCTTTTAACTTTTTCTCTGAGTATGTATTGGCTGGAGATATGGAAATGAATACTGCCGGTTCTATCAGAGAAGGTAGAAATATTTTTGCTTTAGCTAAAGTTAAAGAATCTTTTGAATTATTTGGTGGTGACCAAGTTGATTCATACCTACTTTTCTCAAATCCTCATCAATATGGTAAATCAATCGATATTAAATTTACTCCTATCAGAGTGGTTTGTAATAATACTTTATCAGTTGCTTTAGATAGTAAATCTGGTGTTAAGCTATCTCATAGAGTTAAGTTTGATGCCGACACTGTTAAAGAAACTCTTGGTATAGCTTCTGCTAAATTAGCTAAGTACAAGGAAGCTGCTGAATATCTTGGTTCTAAAAGATACACAGTTGATTCATTAATTGATTATTACAATAATGTATTTCCTAGAACATCATCTAAAAAAGTAGATGATGGTAAGATTACTGATAAAGTTCTTCAGTTATCTAAAAATGCTAAAGATGCTTATGATGCTATTGAACTTCAGCCTGGATCAAATTATGCCAAAGGAACTTGGTGGCAGGCTTACAATTCAGTAACTTACATTACTGATCATGTACAAGGTAGGAACGCAGACAATCGTTTATACTCTTCATGGTTTGGTGGAAATCAAGTTCGTAAAAAGAATGCTCTTGAAAAGGCTTTACAATTTGCGGAGGCTGCTTAATGTTATTAAAACCAAATAGAACTAGTGCTTATATCTCTACTATCTTCATGGATAGTAGGGAGGATCTTGAGCATTTAAAAGCCATAAGAAATATGGTTAAAAATCTAAATCGAGATCTTAAAAGGCAAAAAGCTAGAGATAGATATGATAAAAAAGGACCATTACAATTTTATGTTAAGCTACAAGGTAGATTAGGTAGAAATAAGAAAGGTCCAATTGCTGATATGTACAGAAAGTTATGGAGACAAGGAGGGCCAGTTTGCGTATCAGTTGATGATGCTGAATACTGCGATGTCTTTCTTTACCGAAGATACAGATACAGATAATGTACAAGGGAGCTTCGGTTCCCTTTTATTTTTTTATAAATAGAGTATATGAATAGAAAAATTAGGGTGTAAAAATGTTTTCATTTAAAAAATTTATAGCAGAAAAGGCCAAAGGGAAAGATGCAGTTCCAAGTGTAAAAGGCCATCAGCCAAAGGGTTATTTTAAAGGATTGGATAAAGATAGTAAAGTTGCTCGAGCTAAAGCAATTAACCGTCAAAAGGATATGTCAGATGATGATCCTAATGCTTATAAGAAACTACCTGGAGATGATAAAGCTAAAACTAAACTTAGTAAACATACCAAGAAAGTTATGAAAATGTATCCATCCTTGTATAAAGATAAAAATGAATCTGTATTATATGAAGACCCTAGTTCATCATTAAAAGCTAAATCAGAAAAAAGTGGAATTCCTGTTGGTATATTAAGACAAGTATATAACAGAGGAATGGCTGCTTGGAAAACAGGTCATAGGCCAGGAGCTGGCCAACAACAATGGGCTCATGCTAGAGTTAACAGTTTTATAAGTAAAGGTTCTGGTACTTGGGGAAAGGCTGATAAAGATTTAGCCGCAAAAGCAAGAGCATCAAAGAAATCTAAAAAAGAAAATTACAAATATGATTATGGTTCTCCAGAATCAATTAAATTAATGAAAAAAATTACACCAGGCCAAAGTAATAGTGACATGTCAATCAAAGAAGTATTAGATACTCCAGCCAAAAGAAATGCTTATAAGAAGGCCAACCAACAAAGTCATTATACAGCTGCTCAAAGAATGGCTAAAAATTACCCAGGAACTAGTCAAGAGTATAAAAATAAAAAATTTAGAGATAATGAATTAAAAAGAATGAAAAGAATTAAAGGATTTCAGGCTGTGACTAAGAAATCAGGTACTACTGGATATGAAAAAGAACAAACTAATGAAGGATCTGGCAAAAAACCCGAATCATTTGAAGCTCAATATAAAAGAAGATTGGTAAAAACTACAAAGCCAGAACATAAAGAAAAAGGTATGAACTGGAGAATTAAAGGTAAGGATAGACCTGAAATTTCTATAAAATTATATAAGAATAAACCAGGTCAAGCAGAGTTTAACAAACAACTAAGAAGAGTGGCGGGACACGAATTCGGCGGCTAATAATATGTTTAAGTTTAAAGCATTTATCAATCTATTTGAACAAGTAAAGTTTAAATCTCTATCTCACAGTGAGTGGTGGAAATATGGAGATGATAGGCTTAATAAGCTTATTGACATTATAAGAAAAGGTGAACCTGTATCTTCTAAAGATGGTGAAGATTTAATTATATCAAATTCAGATGAAAATATAAAATCTATCAAAGATTATATCAAAGCAGGTCCAGACGGTCCATCAAAAACATTTAAACTCCAAACAGCTAAAGGTGAAATACTTTCTAATGTTATTGGGAAGACTCACGCATTTGGCGGAAAAGGGCAAGGCGGTGGAGCAACTGGAGATACAAGAAAAGGCGAATCTCTACAGTGTTTATATCTTGAAGCTATATTAGGAGAAGGAATAAACCAACCATTTGAACATTACACCCCAAAAACTTTAGAAAAATATGCTGATAAAATATTTGTTGATGCTACTATACAAGAAATGTTAACAGCTGAAGATCAGTGGCATTTTTCTGGATATACTTCAGGTAAGCATCTAATTAAAAAAGGATATGTAAAGAAAGGCCATGCATTTCATAGAGGTTCTTCTGTTATGAAAAAGATTTATGAAATGAAAAAGACAGCTTTTAAGAATGAAGGTAAACCAATACTTAATGATGATAAATGGAATCCTGGTGATATATGGGCTGTAAAAAGAGGTCTAGATGTTTCACGAGCTTTAGATCCATCTACAGTTACAACATTAAATCAATCACTAATTAAAAATTTTGATTCCAGAGATATTGTAGGAATATCATTAAAAATAGTTAGTAACTTTAAAAAACAAGCAAAGGATACTGTTTATAATAGAGAAAAAGTTGAAGAAGAAAAAATAAAATTTACAGATTATAAATTAAAGAAAGATCGAGCTCAAGCAACATTTTGGTCAGGTAAAGGTGGAGTAGTTGTATTTAATGGGAATGTTAAAGCTGATGTAAGAGCTTCAACCAATTTTGCAGCTCCTAATTTTGAAATACTTGGTAAAGGTGCTAGAGGCGGAAGGGCTGGTTATGGAGCTATTTTATATGGAGCACAAAAGTTTTTAAGAACTAAGTTGCCTACTAATGCAGAATATAAAAATGAAGCAAATCAAATAGTAAGAGAAGTTAAAGGAAAAAAATCTAAAACCTTGCAAAATAAATTTTATAATATGGTGAAGTCAACCGATTCAAGAATTTCTAGACAAGAATTTGATGAAGGTATAGTTAGAGCCACTCCTGATAGAATGCATATTAATTTGGCTGCAACATATATAGGTAACGCTATATCTAAATCAAGTAAAAATCAGCGAGACCAGTTTATGACATATATGATTAATTTAGCTGGTGCTAAAGGATCAGATTCATCTGTATATGTAAAGGTAGAAGAATCATGAGATTTAAAGAATTCATAAAAGAAAATAAGAAGAGTCATTTCGTATACCAGAAAAATGTACCTGACTATCAGACAATAGTTCATAGAGGTACAGAAGCTTCTTCAAAAAAATATATAAAAGATAAAGCTAAGTTCTTTCTCCATAAAGGTAAAGATTTTGTTATTTACAAAAAACCTAAAGGTAGAGGAATTAGACCAAGTGATGCTTTAGATTTTAAATATGTACATAAAGAAAATGTTAATGAAGCAGATCCTAAAGTAGGAACAGGTAAAAAGCCAAAGGGATCAGACCGCAGATTATATACAGATGAAAATCCAAAAGACACTGTAAGTATTAAATTCGCTACACCAGCTGATGCAAAAGCAACTGTAGCTAAAGTAAAAAATATTAAAAAGCCTTATGCAAGAAAAATACAAATACTAACGGTTGGAGAACAGCGTGCTAAAGTTATGGGTAAGATGGAAGTAGTAGGCATATTTAAAAAGGCTAAACAAGTTTTGAAAAAACAACACGAAGCAAAAAAAGAAAAATGAGATTCGCAGAATTTATTACAGAACAGAAGAATACACACATGACTCATATAGAGGATAAAGTTCTATATGGTGGAGTTGACGGCACACGTCAAGCAATTCTTGCATTAAGATCATTAAGAGATATGTTAGGTGGAGTTAAAGAAGGCTCTGCCAGTGTTAAGTGGGACGGTGCACCCGCCATCTTTGCAGGAACAGATCCAAGAGACGGAAAGTTTTTTGTAGCTAAAAAAGGTATCTTTAATAAGTCACCTAAAGTATACAAAACAGATGCAGAAGTTGAAGCTGATACATCTGGAGATCTTTCTGATAAATTAAAACTAGCACTAAAGTATTTACCATCATTAGGAATTAAAGGAGTTATACAAGGAGATTTTTTATACGGACCAGGCGAATTGAAAAGAGAAAAGATTAAAGGTACAAATTATATTACCTTTCATCCAAATACAATAGTTTATGCTGTACCAACTGATTCACCTAAAGCAAAAGAATTACTCAAATCAAAAATAGGCATAGTCTGGCATACTACATATACTGGAAAATCTTTTGAAACTATGAAAGCTTCTTATGGAGTTGATGTATCTAAATTGAATAAAACTGCTAACGTTTGGTCTCAAGACGCAATGTTAAGAGACTTAACTAACTATACTATGTCTAAAAAGGAGACAGAAATAGTAAATGACTATCTTTCAGAAGCAGGAAAACTATTCAATCAAATTTCGGGAAATGTTCTTAGAGACCTTGAAAAAAACCAAAGCCTTGCTCAAACCATTGAAACATTTAACAACAGTTTTGTCAGACGTGGAATGGTCATCGCAAACACCCAAAAACACGTCAACGCGCTCATACGATACATTAAGAACAAATATCAAAAAGAGATTGATAGTAGAAAAACAGAAAAAGGTAAACAAGTACAAAAAGGTAAATTAAATGAAGTTTTAAAATTCTTTTCAGAAAAAAATAAAGTTAATCTGAAAAAGATATTTGACTTACAAAAATTAATTGTACTTGCAAAATTAAAAATTATAAATATATTAAATAAGTTTATTAAATTAGATACATTTGTACAAACAAGCAATGGATTTAAAACAACAGGCCAAGAAGGTTTTGTTGCTATTGATAAGCTTGGTGGTGATGCGGTAAAGATTGTTGATAGATTAGAATTTTCATACAACAACTTTAACCCAAGTATATTAAAAGGATGGAATAAACCAACAAGGACATAAGATGTTAAAATTTAAAGATTTTATTGAAGACGAATTAAATGAGATTAGCTTAACTCAAAGAATAGCTAAATCTATGAGTATGCGAAAATTAAAAAGTCGTTTAAAGGCAGGAGCTAGACGTTTTAAAGGTCGTTTACCAGATAGAAAGAGAGCTTTAAAAAGAGCCAATAGAACTGCTCGAGCCACAGCATTTAAGATATTGTCTAGAGGAAAAGATAAAGGTTCAATGAGTGCTGCACAGAAAAGTAGCATAGAAAAAAAATTAAATAAACCAGCTTTTCAAAGTAGATTAAAAAGAGTAGCTAAAAGGTTATTACCACAAAAAAGAATGGGTAATTAACAGGAATACATTATGATATCGTCATTTAAACAATATTTAGTTGAAGAAACTAAAACTATCTATTTCACCTGGGGTAGGATGAATCCACCTACAATAGGTCACGGTAAACTATTAGATAAATTATCTCAAAAAGCAGGTTCTAATCCGTATAGAATCTATGTCACACAATCAAATGATCAGAAAAGTAATCCATTAACATATATGGAAAAAATTAAAACCTTGAGAAAAATGTTTCCAAGGCATGCAAGATCAATCATTTCAAATAAAAAATTAAAAACTATATTTCAAGCAGTAACCAGTTTATATGATGAAGGATTTAAAAGTGTAGTGATGTTGGCTGGTTCAGATAGAGTTATAGAATTTGATACACTATTAAAAAAATATAATGGTAAAAAATCTACACATGGATTCTATAATTTTCAAAACATTAGAGTTATATCAGCAGGTCAGAGAGATCCTGATTCAGAAGGTGTTGAAGGTATGTCAGCATCTAAGATGAGAGGATTTGCAAAAGACAATGACTTTACATCCTTTTCACAGGGATTACCTAAAGGAGTATCAAATCCAGATGCTAAGTCTTTATATAATTTATTAAGAAAAAGAATGGGTTTGAAAGAAGAAAAGTTTTTTAAGAAGCACTTGCGATTAGAAGAAGTTTCAGAAGATAGAGAAAATTATATCAGAGGAAATCTTTTCTCTGAAGGAGATGAAATAGTTATTAGAGATACCGATGAAGTTGCAACAATAAAAGTATGTGGATCTAATTATGTCATTGTTGAAACAAGCGATGGCACTAAACTAAGAAAATGGATTACTGATGTTGTTAAAGTTGATGAAGATCCTGATTACCATGATGGAACTTATAATTATAAACCAGGTAGAACTACCACAACGCAAAGAAAAATTTTAACAAAAACTAGCGTAAAGAAAAAAGATAATAGAAATAGATCTATGATCAAAAAACCAATGACAACATTAATGCCAAAAAGGGCTTAGGAGTAAGTAAATGTTAACACTAGAACAATTTAGAAATAAGAAAATGGATGAAGCTATGACTTCAGCTGATCATAGAACTGCTAGGACTAAAGCTGGATTACCTGCTAGACCTACTGCATATTCGAATAAAGAAGTTGAGAAAATGGCCAAAGACCGTAAATATAAAGGAAATACTAGCGGACTAGAAAGAGCATTGCGAAAGTATGCTGGTAGAAGATTTGATAACAATGCATTTATTCAAAAAGTTATCAAAAAGCATGCTGAAACAAATGAAGCTGTAACATCAGCTGATAGAACACCACAAAACGTAACTGGATCAGATGGTAAAGTAAGAACAAGAATGGTTCCTACCACTAAGAAGTCTGATACTAGTGAAGTGTATGCTAGACCAAAAGGTAAAGTAACAGTTTTGAAGAAAGGTGTTCCGGCTTCTGATTCTAGAGCAGCCGAACTTTTAACAAAAGGATACCCGTACGGTTCAAGTTCAAAAAAAGCTAAACAAAATGAAGCAGCCAATCCACATGATGATGAAGGCGCAAATCATATCATTATGCAATTAAGAAAGTCTGTTTCTCTACGTGGTATGAGACCAGTTGAATTTAAAGATGGTAAAAAAGTTAAAGTTTCAATGGCAGATGCACAGAAATTTTTAACTAAGTATAATAAATCCAAGCCTATGGATAAAGAAAAAATGCAAGCTATGGCTATGAAGAGCCACGATGGATTTAAAAAAGCTTTAAGTGAATCAGTACAAGAAGATATGTCAGACTTCGAACGAAGAATGCGAATGATGAGACAAGCAGGCTCTAGTCAAAAAATCAATCAAAAGAAAAGAGACGATAAAGAAAAAAAGAGCATGGCAGCTAAAGCTGCTGTTGATATGAGAGCAAGAAGAAATGAAGTTAAAGAAGATCGTATGGCTGGTAAATATAAAAAAGGACAAACGATTATAAGAGGGCAATGGCCTAACCCTGATAAATGGGCTGAAGAATATATTATGCCAAACGCAGATAAAAAAGGCGTAAGAATATACTCAAATGGGCCAGCTTTTGTAATAGAAAAACTTTAAGGAGATTTTATGTTAGATAAAATTAAAAAGTTAGAAAATATAGAAGGATTAGGATTAATAATCTTTTGTGGTATCGTAATAATG
>PBVB01000109.1 GCA_002728075.1 Flavobacteriaceae bacterium | reverse complement strand
AGGTTTAAATTTAATTATTAGTCCGTTCATAACAAGAACTAAACCAAGAAGAAAAAGAATTTGTGGAACAGGAGATTTTCCAATTAACAATGAGGATATTAAAATAATTATCCAACCTAATCCAAAAACGGCCCATATAATTTTGATTGTCCGATCCAAAACTGTTTCGTATCCCCTTTTGATTCCTTTTTTGATATTCCATCTCATCATATATACCATCCCAAGAATTGGAATAATTGTCCAATATAAAATAACAGAATATTTAGAATGCTCAACTATGGGTTCAAAGAAATAATGAAAAGCACTCATTAAATTTATCACTACTCCCCAAAAAATCAAATTGAAACTCAAGGGCCTTAAGTTTTCTCTAGCTTTGTTTATTGTTGAATTAATTAAATTTATTTGATCTTCTTTTGTCATTTTATTTCTTTGTTTGAATGTTTATAACGGTATCATTATCCATTATTATAAGAACTCTTTCTTTACTATTATTTTTTTTATTTGAATCCGAATTGATGTGAATCGAATCTTCATCATCAATGATATCGACTTTAAATTTAGATAAATCAATAACTTCAATTTTATCTTCTATTTTGTCAACAGCTTTAAATACAAAACCACCTATAGCAAATGATATTGCAAGCCCTAAAATAAGTTGGATTACAAACAGAGATAGAGCAACAATTCCCAATACTTGAAGTATTTTTTTTAAGTCCATTTTTTTCAGATTTTAATTTTTATACAAAAATAAACTAGTTTATAAAATAAACCTAATTTTAAAAAAATTATTTTNTATATGTNCTNTAAANCATNNATCCTACAATAAAAANNAGNANNTANGGNACACTCATNAGATATAGAATACCNTCNTTAATNCCTTTTGCNGTTGACATTCCTTNTTCTGACTCTANNACNGCNCGGCACATCGANCATTGAGCANTNAAAATCTCTGGGGAATAGATAATAAGAAAGGAAAATAAATATTTTTTCATTAGTTATAATAAGGAGAGATCATTAAGTATACAATTACGCCAGTTGTAGTTATATATAGCCAAATTGGCAATGTAATGCGAGCAATTTTTTTATGATTTGAAAAATGTTTGGATATTGCTCTAACGTAAGATATTAAAACAAGTGGAATTATTCCAATGGACAGTGCAATGTGGGTAATCAAAATAAAAAAATAAAGGGGCCTTAAAAAACCTTCTCCACCATAGGGTGTTGGGTCTGATGTCATATGATAAATGACATACATTACAAGAAAAACTAAAGAAAGAAAAATAGATGATTTCATCAATTTTCTATGCAAGTTTATTTTTTTTGATCTGATAGCAAANTATGCAAGNATTAAAAAAATAGTAGTTACACCGTTAATTGTAGCATAAATTTTGGGAAGAAAGTCAAAACTGTAAGCGACATCAATCTTAACTCTAAAAAGTATAGCAACCACGACTGGAATCAATAAAGAAACTGTAATAATTATATTTTTATATTTAAGCTTCTGATCTGTTATATCAACCTTTTTATTTTTCATTTCTATTCATTTAAAAGTTTTTCTATATCATAAATTAAATTTTCAGTCCCATCATAGGAGTTACCCTTATCAATACCATTATAATAAACAATTGGGTTTCCAAAATTATCTCGCCTTGACCTTATAAAACCTTTTTTATCAATCAAAGCAAAATAACCCTGATGTTCAAACCCTCCTGCAACTTTGGGATTTACTGATGCAAATATATTAAATCCTTCATTTGCTAAATTATATGTAGCCTCTTTGTCCAGTGTTAAAAAATTCCANGAAGAGAAGTTTCCTACGTACATTTCTGAATATTTTTTTAAGATGTAAGGACGGTCATGGTCAGGATCTATTGTAAAGGACGCAATCCCAAAATCTTTTCTTTCAACAAATTTGTCATATATAGTCTTCATATTTTGATTCATAATTGGACAAATTGTAGGGCATCTTGTAAAGAAAAATTCTGCAACATAAACTTTACCTAAAAAGTCTTCATTTGTAATGTAAATACTGTCTTGATTTAAAAAAGCAAACTCAGGTACCTTTCTCTTTACACCATTTAATTTAATATAATCTAAACTTTCATATCCAGGTTTAACTGTCCTGTTGCTTGTAATGATATTTTTCTCAGATATTTTCTTGATTATTTTGGGAATAAATAAAATCCCAAAAATCATTACAACAGCAATTATACCAAAAGAAATATTTTTCATGTTACAAAATTAAGAGTTTTAAAAGATTAAATTTCTCTATCTAATTTGTACTTATTATTCTTCTTAAGGGCCAATCTATATTCAGCAAGAATAACTTTTATATCGTCGGTCATTTTTTTTGTCAATTCGGCAACAGACGAAGAATTATATCCATAGAGTGTACCCATGCTGTTATCATCATCCCTCCCTCTTAAATTCTTGTCCTTATCTACTATAAAAACAAACGGGGTACTTAACTTATTATTTAATTCTATGTCGCTACCAAGACTTGAAAATAGTCCTTGAATTTTTGTTTCGTCTCCCAAAATAAATTTCCACTTTGACATATCTTCTGATGAACCTTTTTTAAGCTCNTCTATTATNTTTAANAGTTTGTCTTGGTTATCATTCAAAACAACCATTATAAACTGTAAATCTTTAAACTTATAAAATCTTTTGTATATTTTTTGATTCAAATTGAAAGCATCAANCTTTCTATAATCCAGATCGTCACCCCAAAAGCCTATAATTGAAATGTTGTTTTCAAGCTGAACATTNTTCCCACTAAGAGTCTGCCATTCAGCNATCTCTGCAATATTTTTTTGTAAAATAGGAAGCTTAGCAAAGTTGTTAATCCCAGAAGCGAAGAATAGATAGACAACAATTGGAAATATAAAAAGTATTCCTAAAACTAAATATTTTTTAAGCTGGTTATTCAAATTAGATTATCTAGAAGTTCCAACTTACAAAACCGTCAACCATAATGTTGAAAATATAATCCGCTTCGAGTAAGAGAATGAAAGCTAAATAAGGAATTAAAATTATTAAAGGCAAAACAACAGAACCTTTTAAAGAATCCCTTTCATCCCTAACATGCATGAAGTCCCATGTAATATAGTATGCCTTCAGTATTGTAAGTAATATAAAAATCCAATTTAAAATTTTCATACCAAAAAGCATCTTCAGTAGTGGTTGAGGTTTTAAAATACCCAATACAACTTCAACTGTAGTTATTACTGAAAGTACAAATAAAACTCCCCATATTTTTTGAACATTAGATTTGAACTTAATTAAACCTCTAAATATTTCTAATTTGTGTTCCCCTTTCTCCATATTCTGAACTTATACCAAATAAAAAAATGTAAAAACAAAGACCCAAACAAGATCAACGAAATGCCAGTATAAACCAACTTTTTCAACCATTTCATAATGACCTCTTTTTTCATAAGTTCCTATTATCACATTGAAAAATATAATAATGTTAATTACTACACCCGAGAATACGTGAAATCCATGAAATCCGGTGATAAAAAAGAAAAAATTAGCAAATAATCTATTCCCATATTCATTGTGAATTAGATTTGCTCCCTCAACAACATTAACAGCATCTTCAATCTTTAAAATTGACTCTTCTCTTGACAAAACTATTTTTTCACCTTTCTCATTAATTTTTTCACCACGAATTAAAAGNTCAGNATTTTTTAAAAAACCATCTTTAACTTCTTTTAGGGAAAACGTGGGTAGAGATGACTCATTTTGAAACCAAATTCCAGTATTTTTTTTGTGTGTTATTCTTTGTGAATTTATGCTTGAGGCAAAGGAAGCTAAAGAAACTCTTTTCCCTGAAGATTCATCTACAAACTGCAATATTTGCCCTCCTTTTGTTTCCAATGCTCCATATTCACCTTTAATGAAATTTTTCCATTCCCAGGCTTGAGAACCAACAAAAACAGCACCTCCAATTATGGTTAAAAACATATAAAATGCAACCTTATTTTTTTTCATATGATGNCCAGCATCAACNGCTAAAACCATCGTNACAGAAGAAAAAATAAGTATAAAAGTCATTAAAGCAACATAATACATGGGTGCATCAATTCCATGCAAAAAAGGGAAATGAGTAAANACCTCATCGGCAATAGGCCAAGAATCAATATTTTTAAATCTNGAAAAACCGTAGGAAACAATAAAACCAGAAAAAGTTAAAGCGTCTGATACGAGGAAGAACCACATCATTAACTTGCCATAACTTGCATTTAAAGGCTTATTCCCACCTTCCCAAATTTCAGAACTAAGTTCAGACTCAGAACTCGTTATATCCATCTTCAATAATCAATATTCTTATACTGCAAATTTAATTTATTTTAATAATTAAATATTAAAAAAGAGAANAAAAATAACCACAAAAATCCTAGAAAATGCCAAAACATTTCAGCTANATCAAATCCGAGAGTTTTGTTTTCNNTATATTTTTTGTTTAAGGAATTAAATAATACCACCATCAAAACAATTATACCAGAAAAAAGGTGAGCTAGGTGAAGCATTACAAGCACATAAATAAATGAAGTTGATATTGAGCTTTCAGGACCAGTAAAATAGTATCCCTGATTTATAATTTGTTTGAACCCTTTGAATTGAAGAATTATAAAAATTACAGCTAAAATTAGTGTTGAGGATAACATTAAATTAGCATTTTTTATATCTCCTTTCCTTANCATTTTTCTGGAAATCCAAAATGTAAGGCTGCTTAAAATTATCGCTANAGTACTCCAATAAAACAATGAAGGGAAATTAAATTCAATCTTCCAGTCAGGTCTTTGACTACTAACAACGTAAGCACTTGTCAAACCAGCAAATGTCATGGTCATACTAATCATCCCTGCCCATAACATCATTTTCTTTGATTTATTATTTACAGTACCGTTTTCTTTCACGCTAAAAAATATTTATCAAATATGAATACCAATTGAACTATACTTAAATAAAATATACTTACAATTATGAGTTTACTTGCAGCTTTGTTTGATTTTTTTACCATTAAATCGATTGAAAAATATAACATTATAATTCCTAAAATTAGGATTAATAAAGCAGAATTTTGAGTTAAACTTAGACTTCCAGAGTAATGAGTATAGGGAATTAGTGAAATTAATATCATCCAAAGTGTGTAAAATGTAATTTGAAAAGCCGTTTTACGATCTTTCNTACCAGTAGGTAACATTTTAAATCCAGCTTTTTGATAATCTTCATGCATTACCCAACTAATTGCCCAAAAATGGGGGAATTGCCAAAAAAACTGGAGCATAAAAAGTATACCTGGTTCTATTCCAAATTTATTTGTAACTGAAACCCATCCAAGCATAAATGGAATTGCTCCTGGAAATGCTCCAATAAAAACCGATAGNGGAGTAATTGTTTTCAAAGGAGTATATATGGAGACATAAACTAANATTGAAAAAAAACTAAAAAATGCTGTTTTGAAGTTTAATTTATTTAAAAGAAAAAAACCTATAATTATCATCAAGACAGATATAATCAATGCGCTTGAAATGCTTATTCGTCCTTTAGGAATAGGTCGATTTTGTGTTCTTTTCATAACTGCGTCGTAATCCCTTTCGATAACCTGATTAAGGGTATTAGATGCACCTACCATACAAAAACCACCAAGAAATAAATAAAGAATGTGTAGAGTGTCAACCGTTTCAGCAGCTAGGAGATAACCCGTTATTGAGGAAAAAACCACACTTATCGACAAACGACTTTTAGTTATTTCAAAAAAATCTTTGAAAATGTTTGTTTTGAAATGCTCTACTTTACTAACTAGCATATTAAGAATAGTAATTTTAAAAATTATTTAAAAATTTTTACTCTTATTGTAATCGGAATGTTATCGGTATACTAAATGGTACTCTTACTGCTCGACCCCTTTGTTTTCCTGGAGTCATACGAGGAAGTTTAGCAATTATTCTTTGTGCCTCTTTCTCTAGATTTTTGTCAGGGCCTCTCATTCTAATCGAAGTGATACTACCATCTTTGTCGATGACAAAATTAACATACACTCTACCTTGGATTCCCATTTCTTGAGCAATTTCTGGATACCGGAAATTTTTTCTTATGTGCTTATTTATTTGTTCTTGAAAACAATCCCTCCTTTTTGACTTTGCTACTCTTTCACATCCAGGATAAATTGGAACATCTTCAATAACAGCGAAAGGTACATCAACATCTTCAAATTCTTCTTCAACTTCGACTATCTCAACGATTTCTTCTTGATCAGTTTCAGTTGATTCAATAATTGTCTCTTCAATTTCTTCCTCATCTTCGACCACTTCGATAATTTCTGGAGCAGGTGGTGGAGGTGGAGGTGGTGGCGGGGTCTTTATCTGTTCAGTTATGGGGACATCTTCATCATCATCATCATCTATATTTAGCGCTTCATAGCCATATCCTGATTTGTCATATGTCTTCCATTCGATGGCTCTCCATGATATAAAAAGTATAACAGCAAGACCTATAGCAAAGTATAAATTACTGTTCTTTGATAGGTCAGCTTTAGGGTTCTTTTTAATCTGCATATTTTAATTTGATGCTAATTTAAAAAATTACATGATTAAGCTATAACTTTTTTNATAGTTTTTGTCACTAAAACAAAAGTTAAAATTCCTGCACAATTTGAAAATAAATCTAAAATTTCAAATGATCTATGAATTAAAAAAAAACCTTGAATCAGTTCTAGTGAAAAACCAATAAAAAAAGCAATGAACATTGATTTTAATTTCGGATTCTTAACATTTATNTCCTTTAACAGAGATAAGTAAATCGAANAAGTATATGCGAGGTAAGTTAAAAAATGTAATAATTTATCAGGGCTAAAAAAATTATAACTCTCAACTACTCTAATTTGTAATGGTATGACCGAAAAAAAAATTATTAATAATGAAAATAAAAAAGTAAAGTAGGTAAACTTATATTTAAGCACCCACTAATTTTTTATATTGCTCAGAATTAAGAAGATCAGATATNTCAGAGCTGTTTAATTTAATTTTAATCATCCATCCTTGACCATAAGGGTCTTCATTTACTAGCTCAGGGTTTTCATTCAATTCCTCATTAATATCAATAATTTCTCCTGTGAGTGGCATGAACAAATCTGAAACTGTTTTTACAGCCTCGACGGTTCCAAACACTTCCTCTTTTGAAAAATTTTCTCCAATTTTTTCAATTTCAACATAAACAATGTCGCCAAGTTCTCCTTGAGCGAAATCCGTTATTCCAACAGTAGCCACATCACCTTCAATTGATATCCACTCATGGTCCTTAGTGTACTTTAAATTTTCCGGTATATTCATCGTTTTAAATAAAAAACAAATATAAATTTAACTTAAAACAAAAAAAATTTAATTTCCAAAATTGTATTGTATTGAAATACCAGAACGTATACTAGTTTGAGGGAAAGCTGTAGATATTGCAAATTTTGAAAAATTGTGATCATAGAAAAAAAGTGCAGTTAGATTTCTTGACAACATATAATCAGCAGTCACTTTGATTGACCAAAGTGTTTGTCCTGCAGTGACTTGGTTATTGTCAACATTTAGGCTTCTTAAGATTGTTATGTTATCTCTATATGACAAGTCTGCCTTAATGTTTAAATCTCCCTTCATGGTTCTTCTTCTACCTCCAATATTGGTGGTAAATGGAATGTCTTTTAATCTATACCCCAAACCAAATATATATTCGTCGCCTCTTGTTTCA
>PBVB01000108.1 GCA_002728075.1 Flavobacteriaceae bacterium | reverse complement strand
TTGTGAAGTTATTCTTGCATTATTTAAGGAAAGAGGAAAAAATTTTTTAGATTACATAAATGGTATTTTTGCTTTTGCAATTTATGACACTGTTGATGACAGCTATTTTATTGCTCGTGATCATATTGGAATTATTCCATTATATATTGGATGGGACAAAAATGGAACCTTTTATGTCTCTTCTGAACTAAAGTCATTAGAGTCCAATTGTGAAAAAATTGAACTATTCCCACCAGGTAACTATTTATCAAGTGATGAAGAGGGATTTAAAAATTGGTATTCTAGAGATTGGAAATCCTTCGATAATGTCAAAAATAATTCAACAGATATTGATCAACTTGAAAAAGCATTATCAAATGCAGTACATAGGCAGTTAATGAGTGATGTTCCTTATGGAGTGCTCTTATCTGGAGGTTTGGATTCTTCAATNACATCCGCTTTAGCTAAAAAATTTTCATCAAAAAGAGTAGAATCTGACGACACCAAAGGCGCTTGGTGGCCTCAACTACATTCTTTTTCAGTTGGTCTTGAGGGGTCACCTGATTTAGTGGCTGCTAGAAAAGTTGCTGATCATATTGGAACTATTCATCACGAAATAAAATTTACTTTACAAGAAGGATTAGATGCCTTAAGCGATGTTATATATCATTTAGAAACATANGATGTCACTACTGTTAGAGCTTCGACTCCAATGTACTTAATGGCAAGAGCAATAAAATCTCTAGGAATTAAAATGGTTTTGTCTGGCGAGGGAGCAGACGAATTGTTTGGAGGATATTTNTATTTTCATAAAGCTCCAAGCTCAAAAGAATTTCATGAAGAAACTGTAAGAAAGTTAAACAAGTTNCATCAATACGATTGCTTAAGGGCAAATAAATCCTTGGCTGCTTGGGGGATTGAAGGCAGGGTCCCTTTTCTTGATAAGGAGTTTATTGATATTGCNATGAGAATCAACCCCAAAGATAAAATGATTACAGAACAAAGAATGGAAAAATGGGTANTACGTAAAGCTTTTGAGAAATATTTACCNCAGTCAGTGGTTTGGAGACANAAAGAACAATTTTCTGATGGTGTTGGATATAGTTGGATTGATAAACTCAAAGATATTACTGAGCAAAAAGTAACTGACGAGCAAATGAAAAAAGCTAATAAATATTTCCCAATTAACCCACCTCAAAACAAAGAAGAATTTTATTACAGGTCAATCTTTCAAAATCATTTCTCAAGTAATGCTGCCGCGATGTCTGTTCCCTCCGTACCTTCTGTTGCTTGTAGCACTCCTGTTGCACTGGAATGGGATAAGGCTTTTAAAAATATGAATGATCCAAGCGGAAGAGCTATTTNAAATGTTCACAATAAATCTTACAAACAGTAATTTNAACTTTTAGTATTTTTAGCAACCAGATTTATTCACATTTGATGTTAATAACTTAGTCCGTCAGTAGTTTATATTTCTCAATTTTAGACAGCTTATTTTCGTAAATTTANATTACTCCACAAATAGGTATAATCTTAATATATAATGAACGAAACCGTAGCAAAAACAAAGTATTCTGCAGATAGTATCCAGGCATTAGAAGGTATGGAACATGTTCGAAAAAGACCTTCAATGTATATTGGTGANATTGGTTCAAGAGGCCTTCATCATTTGGTATACGAAGTGGTTGATAATTCAATAGATGAAGCACTTGCAGGTCATTGCGATGTTATAAGTGTAATAATCAATGANGANAANTCTATAACNACAAAAGATAATGGAAGAGGNATACCTGTTGGAATNCATAAAAAAGAAGGAGTGTCNGCGTTGGAAGTAGTAATGACAAAGATAGGCGCAGGAGGTAAATTTGATAAGGATTCATACAAAGTGTCTGGAGGNTTNCATGGTGTTGGTGTTTCNTGNGTTAATGCTCTTTCTGAATCTTTAAAAGCCACTATTTATAGAGATGGTTCTATATGGGAGCAAGAGTATGAAAGAGGTAAACCTAAATACCAGGTNAGGGAAGTTGGAAAAACGAAAGAAAAAGGTACCGANGTTACATTTAAACCTGATCCTGAAATTTTTAAGCAAATATTAGAGTATGACTATGAAATACTTTCTAGTAGGATGCGTGAACTATCATTTTTAAATAAAGGGGTCAAAATATCTATTGAAGATAAAAGGAAGAAAGACCGAAATGGTAATTACAAAAAAGAAATTTTTAAATCTAAAGAAGGTTTAAAAGAATTCGTTTCATATTTAGATAAAACAAGGGAATCTATAATCAAGGACGTTATTTCCATGCAAGGAGAAAAAAATGGGATTCCAGTTGAAATTGCGATGGTTTATAATTCTTCATTCCTAGAAAATTTACATTCTTTCGTTAATAATATAAACACACATGAAGGTGGAACACACTTGTCAGGCTTCAGAAGAGGTATGACTGCTACATTAAAAAAATACGCTGAATCTTCAGGAATGTTAGATAAGTTAAAGTTTGAAATAAGTGGNGACGATTTTAGAGAAGGTTTGACAGCAATTGTTTCTGTGAAGGTGGCTGAACCTCAATTTGAAGGTCAAACAAAAACTAAATTGGGTAATAGAGATGTAACNTCNGCTGTTTCTCAGTCAGTTTCTGAAATGTTAGAATCATATTTGGAAGAAAATCCTAATGATGCGAAAATAATTGTCCAAAAGGTTATACTCGCTGCTCAGGCTAGNCATGCTGCTAGAAAAGCAAGAGAAATGGTACAAAGAAAGACAGTGTTAACTGGTGGAGGACTTCCTGGAAAACTTTCTGATTGCTCAGAACAAGATCCCGCCCAATGTGAAATTTTTCTTGTTGAGGGAGACTCTGCTGGTGGTACAGCTAAACAAGGCAGAGACAGGAAATTTCAGGCTATTCTTCCTTTGAAAGGTAAAATTTTAAATGTCGAAAAATCAATGCAACATAAAGTTTTTGAAAACGAAGAGATACGTAACATGTACACTGCTCTTGGTGTTACTATTGGTACAGAAGAAGACAGTAAGGCTCTCAATATAGAAAAGCTAAGGTATCACAAAATTGTTGTGATGTGTGACGCCGATGTTGATGGAAGTCATATTTCTACACTAATTTTGACTTTTTTCTTTCGATATTTAAGAGAATTAATTGANTTAGGGTATGTNTACATTGCAACTCCACCTCTNTATCTAGTTAAAAAAGGAAATAAAAAGNAATATGCATGGGATAACGATCAAAGGGATAAAATAATGCTTGACTTTGGTCAAGGNGCGTCTGTTCAAAGATATAAAGGACTAGGNGAAATGAATGCTGAACAATTATGGGATACNACTATGAATCCTGAATATAGAACTTTAAGAAAAATAGTTGTAGAGAATCAAGAAAGAGCTGATGAAACTTTTTCTATACTTATGGGAGACGATGTTCCACCTAGAAGAGAATTTATTGAAAATAATGCTGTTTATGCAAACATTGATGCATAAGTTTTTATGAAAGTAAGTGTAATTGGTGCTGGAAACGTTGGCGCATCATGNGCTGAGTATATTGCNATTAACAAAATCGCTAGTGAAGTTGTTATTTTAGATATTAAAAAAGGGCTNGCTGAAGGAAAAGCTTTGGATTTGACTCAAACCTCATCTACTCTTGGTTTTGATACAATNATTAAAGGAGTTACTAATGACTANNAAAGTACNCAAGATAGTGACGTCGTTGTAATAACTTCAGGTATTCCAAGGAAACCTGGAATGACTAGAGAGGAATTGATTGGTATTAATGCAGGCATAGTTAACTCAGTTACTGAAAACATACTGAAGTTTTCTCCTAATACAATTATNGTAGTCGTTTCAAATCCNATGGATACAATGACNTATNTGGCATTGAAATCTAATNAANTNGAAAAAAACAAGGTAATTGGAATGGGTGGAGCTCTTGATAGCTCTAGATTTAAAACTTATTTGTCTAAAGAACTAAACAAGCCTCAATCTGATATTCATGCTATGGTTATTGGAGGACACGGAGATACAACCATGATTCCTCTAATTAGGTTAGCCTCATACAATGGAATTCCTGTAACCAAATTATTGTCTAGCGTAAAGCAGAAAGACATAATTTCTTCCACTATGATAGGGGGAGCTACCCTTACAAAGCTCCTTGGGACATCTGCATGGTATGCACCTGGCGCGTCAGTTTCTTATTTGGTTGATAGCATTTTAAACGATAAAAAGAAAATTATTCCATGTTCTGTTTATTTGGATGGCCAATATGGGCTAAGAGATATATGCATAGGTGTTCCGTGCATTATCGGTAAAAAAGGAATTGAAGAAATAATCGATTTGGATTTGAATTCTTCAGAGAAAAATAAACTTAATGAAAGCGCCAAGGCAATAGCTAATATGAATAAATCCCTTAAAGATTTCATCTAATATCGATATTTAGGCAACAAATTATTTTTTTTTAAGTTTTTATTAATTTAAATCATACCTAATTGTGTTTGTGTTTAGAGATTTAAACTTTTATATTTGCTGCCGCATTAAATAATAATTTCAAAGTGCAAAACAACAGCCTTGTTAAAATATTTGGTTTTTTATTTTTAATTGTTAGCATATATCAGCTATCGTTTACATTCATTTCAAGTGGTCTAGAAGAAAATGCAAAAGATTATGCTANTTCTAAAATTAGTGATGATGATGAAGATTTNATTTCCAAAAGAGATAATTTAGAATCACAGTACCTAGANTCAATTGCAAANATTTCTATTTATGGTTTTACCTCATATAATGANGCAAAAAAAAGAGAACTAAATCGTGGNTTAGATTTAAAAGGGGGNATAAATGTTATTTTACAGATATCTGTAAAAGATATATTAAAAGGTTTATCAAATAATACTAAAAATCCNGTATTTAACAGAGCTCTAGAAGCTGCTGATGAATTGCAAAAACAGTCTGATTTACCNTATGTNGAATCATTTTTCAGTTCATTTGAAAGTATAAAAGGAACATCAAAATTGTCAGATCCTGATATTTTTTCGAATAGAAACTTGAGTGATTTAATCAACTTTAATATGGAAGATAATGAAGTGAAACCAATCATTAGAAGAAAAATTGATGAATCGATCACATCAGCATTTGAGGTTCTAAGAAAAAGAATTGACAAGTTTGGCGTTACTCAACCAAATATACAGAGGTTGGGACAAACGGGAAGAATTTTAGTTGAACTTCCTGGAGCCAAAGATGTAGAGAGAGTTAAAAATTTACTTCAAAGCACAGCTCAATTAGAATTTTGGGAAACATTTAAAAATGATCAGTTTTTTAACTTTTTATCACAAGCAAATTTGTTGTTAAGAGATAAATTAAAAGTTGAAAAGAACCAGCTTAGTAACGACCAATCCAAAGAATCTGGAATTGATGATTTACTTTCTGACATAGCACAAACAGATTCATTAAGTCCTAGCAATCAAAACCCTTTGAATGATTTGATCAAAGGTCTTGGTTTTCAGGGAGGCCCAGTTCTAGCTCAGGTATCAAAAAAAGATAAGGATTTGTTTAAATACTACATTGATTTACCTGAGGTTAGGAGACTTTTACCTTCTAATTTAAGGTATGTAAAGTTCATGTGGGGTAAGGCAAATCAAAATAATGATTTGGTTGATTTATTTATAATTAAATCAAACAGAGATAATCAACCTCCTTTAAGTGGTGGTGTTATAGTAGATGCTGTTCAAACCTACAGTCAAATAGGTCAACCTGCAGTGTCTATGCAAATGGATTCAAAAGGTTCAAGAATATGGGAAAATATGACTGGCAAAGCATTCAAAGATGGCAGCAGTATCGCGATAGTTTTAGATGATTTAGTATACTCTGCACCTGGAGTTAGTAATGGAGCTATATCTGGAGGAAGATCCGAAATTACAGGTTCATTTTCATTAAATGAGGCGATTGATCTTGCAAACGTACTCAGAGCAGGAAAATTACCTGCTTCAGCAGATATTATTCAATCTGAGATTGTTGGACCTTCACTTGGAAAAGAAGCAATCCAAAGTGGATTATATTCCTTTTTAATTGCATTGATTATAGTTTTGGTATGGATGATTTTTTATTATGGATGGTCAGGCTTATTTGCTGACATAGCTTTATCGTTAAATATACTTTTAATTTTTGGAATTTTAGCTGGCTTGGGAGCTGTGTTAACTCTACCAGGAATTGCTGGTATTGTCTTAACTATTGGAATATCCGTAGATGCCAATGTTTTAATATTTGAAAGAGTTAGAGAAGAGTTAAGAAGAGGTAAAGGAGATAAAAAATCAGTTGATGATGGATTTAATAATGCCCTCTCTTCAATTTTAGATGCAAATATTACAACAGGTTTAACTGCAATGATTTTATTTATTTTTGGAACCGGACCTATCAAAGGGTTTGCTACAACACTTTTAATTGGTATTGCAACATCGTTGTTTACAGCAATTTTTGTAACAAGGTTATTTATTGAAAACAGAATTTCTAAAAAGAAAAGAATTAATGTTTCAACTAAATTGACAAAGAATTTACTGACCAATTTAAGTTTTCAATTTTTAAAAGGTAGAAAAATAGCTTATTCTATTTCGGGAGTATTAGTTTTTACAAGTCTAATTTCTTTAACTTTCAAGGGATTAAATCAGGGTGTTGATTTTGTTGGTGGACGATCATATATAGTTAGATTTGATAAGGTTGTCAACCCAGGTGAAATTGAAAAATCAATTTCCAATTCTTTAGGAAGTGCAGAGGTTAAAACATTTGGTGAAGCAAATCAGTTAAAAATTACAACAAAATACAAGATTGATCAAGAGGGTACTCAAATTGATAATGAAATTTATCAAAAACTTTTTTCTTCTTTATCAAACTTTCTTCCTAAGGATTACACCATTGACGAATTTATTAATGGATCAGAGATTAAAACAATTGGTATAATGTCTTCTATTAAAGTTGGACCAACTATCGCTGATGACATTAAAAAGAATTCTTATCTAGCTGTAATTGGTTCACTGATTATTGTTTTCATATATATTCTTATAAGGTTTAGAAAATGGCAATTTTCTGCAGGAGCTGTTGCTGCTGTCTTTCATGATGTTTTAATTGTATTGGGTATTTTTTCCCTATCATATAACATTATGCCTTTTAATATGGAAATAAATCAAGCATTTATTGCTGCAATATTGACCGTTATTGGTTACTCACTGAACGACACAGTCGTTGTTTTTGACAGAATTAGGGAGTATACCAAAACCAATCAAAATGAAAAATTATCACAAACTGTCAATTTAGCTCTAAATTCAACTTTAAGT
>PBVB01000107.1 GCA_002728075.1 Flavobacteriaceae bacterium | reverse complement strand
GTGTTTTTGCCAATCCATCCAAGACCTGATTTTTCCGCCCAAACCCTTTCCATAACAGGGGCTGAATCAACAAAAACTCGTCCATTAACATCACCCACTAAATTTTTAATCCTTGAGAGTAATTCTCTCAATTTTTCTTTTATTACGAAGTGATAATCTTTACCATAAGCATACGATGATATTTTGGGCTCGTCATCTTTTTTAGCTTTTTTTTCAGTATAGTAGTTAAACAATAAACTAATGACACTTTTGCTTCCAGGTACAAGTAATGTTGGATCAAGCCTTTTATCAAAGTTTCTTTCCATATAGCTCATCTCTCCATTAAAACCTGATTTTAACCAGTGCTCAAGTTTGGGAGCTTCTTCTGATAAGAATTCCGCTTTAGAAATCCCACAGGACAAAAATCCAATTGATAAAGCTTCTGATTTAATTATTTCTGATAATTTATACTTATCTAACATTTTTAAAAAAGGTTTTCTTGATTCCCTCTGATTTTACCTAAATGCTTGTAGGCTAACTCAGTTACTTCTCTTCCTCTTGGAGTTCTAACAATAAAACCTTGTTGGATAAGGAATGGTTCATAAACCTCTTCAATAGTCTCACCGTTTTCTGAAACAGCAGTTGCCAAAGTTGTAATTCCAACTGGTCCTCCTNTAAATTTATCAATTAAAGCATTTAAAATTTTGTTATCCATTTCATCTAGACCATAGTTGTCTACNTTTAANGCNTTTAANCCNTATTTGGTTATTTTNANATCAATTNTNCCATNTCCNTTNATTTGNGCAAAGTCNCTTATTCTTCTNAGCANTCCATTNGCAATTCTTGGTGTACCNCTACTCCTACNTGCAATTTCAATTGCAGCATCTTTAGAAATTTCAATTTCTAAAATGGATGCACTCCTTTTAAGAATTGACGATAANAAGTCCNTTGAATAGTAATTAAGCCTATTNCTAATTCCAAATCTAGCTCTCATTGGGGCAGTTAAAAGACCCGATCTTGTTGTAGCTCCAACCAAGGTGAAAGGGTTAAGTGATATATTAACCGTTCTAGCNTTAGGACCACTCTCAATCATTATATCTATTTTGTAATCCTCCATTGCCGAGTATAGGTACTCTTCAACTATTGGACTAAGTCTATGGATTTCGTCAATAAAAAGAATATCTCTGGGATCTAGATTAGTCAATAGACCCGCCAGATCTCCTGGTTTATCCAAAACTGGTCCTGAAGTTATTTTAATACCTACCTCTAATTCATGAGCAAGCACATTTGCTAGGGTTGTTTTNCCCAATCCAGGGGGACCATGAAATAAAGTATGATCAAGAGCCTCTTCTCTTCTATTTGCCGCCTCAACAAATACTTTTAAATTTTCTAAAATAGATTCTTGGCCTACAAANTCAGAAAAATTTAAAGGTCTCAAAGANCGATCAAATTCCTTCTCTTCATTTGATAAATTATTTATTTGTGGGTCAAGTGCTTCATTCATACTAACAAATATATAAGAAAAAAGAGGCACTAATGCCCCTTTTTCGATTCATATTTGAATTTATATATATTTAATGTTGTAGTTCCTCTTCTCCCTTTTCTAATGGAACAGTTTGAGGNACGTAATCATCCTTTTTTCCTGGTTTTGAATAATCATAAGCCCATCTATAAACATGTGGAATTTCCCCATCCCAATTTCCATGCATATGTTCTATTGGTGCTGTCCATTCTAATGTAGTAGACTTCCATGGATTTTGAACAGTTGGTTTTCCATAATAAATACTATGGATAAAATTATATAAAAATATAATTTGTGCTGCACCAGCGATAAAAGCAAAAATTGAAATAACAATATTGATATCTGCAATGTCATCAAAATAAGGAAAGGCAGTGTTTGTATAATACCTTCTGGGGAGTCCAGCCATTCCGATAAAATGCATTGGAAAGAAAACACCATAGGCACCTACTGCAGTAATCCAAAAATGAATATATCCTAGATTTTTATTCATCATTCTTTTAAACATTTTAGGNAACCAATGATAAACTCCTGCAAAAAGTCCATATAGAGCAGATATTCCCATAACTAGATGAAAGTGAGCTACGACAAAATATGTGTCATGAACNTTTATATCTAGGGTACTGTCCCCCAAGATGATNCCAGTTAAACCACCCGAAATAAAGGTAGAAACTAGAGCAATGGAAAATAGCATCGCTGGGTTAAGTTGTAAATTTCCTTTCCACAAAGTTGTTATATAATTAAAAGCCTTTACTGCCGAAGGTATAGCGATTAAAAGAGTGGTAAAGGTAAATACCGAGCCTAAGAAAGGGTTCATACCACTAATAAACATATGGTGACCCCATACAATTGTGGAAAGAAAAGCTATTGCAAGTATAGAAGCAACCATAGCTCGATAACCAAAAATTGGCTTTCTAGCATTTGTTGCAATAACCTCTGAAGTAATTCCAAGAGCTGGAAGAAGAACAATATATACTTCCGGATGACCTAAAAACCAAAATAAATGTTCATAAAGTACAGGTGAACCACCTTGATAGTGCAACACTTCTCCCTGTATGAAAATGTCTGACAGAAAAAAAGATGTTCCAAAACTTCTATCCATTATTAGTAATAGAGCAGCTGAAAGTAGTACAGGAAAGGATACTACCCCAATTATTGCGGTAATGAAAAAAGCCCAAATTGTAAGTGGTAATCTGGAAAAACTCATCCCTTTAGTCCTTAAATTAATTACAGTGACTATATAATTTAATGAACCAAGAAGGGAAGAGGCAACAAAAATTGCCATAGAGACCAACCAAAGCGTCATGCCAAGACCTGAACCTGGTTGAGCCTGAGGTAAGGCTGACAAAGGGGGATAAATAGTCCACCCCGCAGCAGCTGGCCCAGCTTCAACAAATAAGGACGCAATCATCAAAACCGATGAGAGAAAAAATAGCCAATATGCTATCATGTTAAGAAGTCCAGATGCCATATCACGTGCACCAATTTGTAATGGAATAAGTAGATTACTAAAAGTACCACTAAGTCCAGCCGTTAGAACAAAAAATACCATTATTGTTCCATGAATTGTAACTAATGCAAGGTATACGTTTGGATCCATAACACCTTCCGGGGCCCACTTGCCAAGAAATACTTCAAAAATCTTAAATGATTGCTCCGGCCAAGCCAACTGAACTCTGAANAGCAGAGACATAGCTATCCCTATTATTCCCATAAACAATCCAGTTATGAGGTACTGTTTTGCAATCATTTTATGGTCTTGACTGAAAATATATTTTGTTATAAATGTTTCTTTGTGGTGATGTTCGTGAACTTCTTCTTCTGTAGTAATTGCTGTTGACATAATATTAATACTGTTAATTATTGAATAAATTGAGCAAATGTCTGTTGATTGCTCATCCATTTTTTAAATTTATCTTCTGTTTCAACTATAATCTTCATTTGCATGTTGTAGTGAGAAGCCCCACAAATTTTATTACATAAAAGAATATAATCAAATATATAAGGCTCTAAAGGTTCTTCACCCTTTGAGACCAGTTCTTCGCTGTTTTTTGCCCGAATTTTATTTATTTTTTTCACCTTCGCTATCATTTCTGGAGTTTGCCTCATTTGTTCGGTTGTCATTATAGGTGTAAAAGCGAACTCTGTTATCATTCCTGGAACACAGTTCATCTGTGCTCTAAAATGAGGCATGTAGGCCGAGTGTAAAACATCTTGAGATCTCATTTTAAAAATAATTTCTCGTCCAACTGGNAGATGTAATTCTTGTACAACTACATCATCAAATCCATTTGGATCTGTTGCATCAATGCCAACAAGATTTTTACCNTCAAAGTCGTTAAGNAATCTAACGTTAGCATCACCTAANACTCCATCTTTACCAGCATATCTTGCCTTCCANTTGTACTGCTGAGCATAAAGTTCTACAATCATTGCTTCTTCATTTTCTTCTACTGTCATAATATCCGTCCAGGTATACAACCCAAACAAAATAAGCCCTGCCAAAACAATCATTGGAATTATAGTCCAAATTGCTTCTAAACGGTCGTTGTCAGCTAAGAAAAATGCTTTTTTATTTTTTTCGCCCCTGTATTTGTAAGCAAAATAATGCAATAATGCTTGAGTAATNGTTTGTACAAAGAAAATTACAGCAAATGTTGACCACATAAGTGAATCATACAAATCTCCATGATCCGAAGCCGCTTTGGGTAGTAAAACATCACCCCATTGATAAAAGGAAAAAAGTGTTAGTATATAAATAAATACAAGAAAAGCAAACATTAACTTTCCTTGGTAATCATTGTCTTTGTCATCTGCAATCTCTGTGGTATTTACATTAGTTTGTGATAATTCAAACATCTTCGATATTTGCCACATGGATATAGATATCAAAATTAGAATTGTAAATATTAATAATATTGTCATTTGCTTTCTAAATTATTTAATAATGAAAACGTTCACTTTCCCCATAAAATGGATCTCCTTTTGCTATTAATGGNGCCTTTGTTAGCTCATTGAAAACTATATATATAAATAGCCCCATAAAAAACATAAACCCTCCTATTTCAGTTATACCTATAAACCACTGGTCACCAACCGCGGAAGGCATAATCATATTAAAAACATCTATGTAATGTCCAATAATAATAACAACCCCAGTTGTAACAATAAANGTATTCATTCTCTTGTAATCACTATTCATTAGCATAAGGAANGGGAATATNAAATTCATAACTACCATTCCAAAAAANGGTAATTTATAATCTTCCATTCTAGTTATAAANTAAGTGACTTCTTCTGGAATGTTAGAGTACCATATNAGCATAAACTGAGAAAACCACAAGTAGGTCCAAAAGACACTAACTCCNAACATAAATTTTCCTAAATCATGAATATGACTATCATTGACCTCTTTCAAATATCCTTTTGATTTAAGATATATTGTTACAAGCGCTATGGTTGANATACCACTAACAAACATGCTTGCAAAAACATACCATCCAAACAATGTACTAAACCAATGTGGATCAATTGACATTATCCAATCCCAGGACATAATGGATTCTGTAACAATATAAAAAACTAAAAACGCTGCAGAAATCCTAAAGTTTTTCTTGTGGTATTTATTATCATTTGCTAAATCCTGAGCTAAAGAAAATTTTCTAGAAAAATATCTATATAAACTCCACCCAGCAAGAAAAAACAAACCTCTTGCTAGTACAAAAGGTACATTTAAATACCCCTTTTTAGCAGCAATTATTTTATCATGTGATACTACTTCTGGATCCATCCAAATAAAAAGATGATTTAAATGAAGTCCNGANAAAAATAAAATAAAAATCACAATCANTCCTCCTGGTAGCATATANGCAGTTATACCTTCCATTACTCTAAAAAGAATAGGAGACCACCCTACCTGGGCTGCTCGATTAATAGCATAAAAAGCTAAAGTNCCCAATGAAATCATAAAGAAGAAAAATGCAGCTACGTAAAGTGCAGCCCAAGGCTTATTACTCAACTGATGAAAAACGTGCTCGTCATGTGAATTTGAGTGCTCCACCTCTTCTTTTTTGGATTTGTACATTATGCTCAAAGAATTGATATCAATTTTCTNTGTATTCTTTATAGAATTTTCAGAGTGATGTTCTCCGTGACTATGATTAGACATAACTTCTCTAGCTTCCTGAATNNTTTTNGGGGCAGTTATAAAACCAAAAGATAAACCCATGAGACCCAAAATCATTAATGAAAATGACAGTNNTTTTAATTTACGATTAAATGAATATCTTTCCTCTACCATCACTTTAATTTACTTCTAAGTTCCATTACATACTGTGTTATTTGCCATCTTTCTTTTTCATTAACTTGACTCGCATGTGATCCCATTGCATTTCTTCCATAGAAAATTACATGATATATACTTCCTTCTGTAATTTCTCTATCAGCGTAACTTGGAACACCTAAATACTTTTCTCGAGTCATTAAAATACCTTGTCCGTTGCCTTTNTTNCCGTGACAAACTGCACANTAAACACCATANAATTCCTTACCTTTTTTTANGTTTTCACCATTAAATTCAATGGGTGATTTAAGGTTTAATTTAGCAGTATCGTATCCTTCATTAGAATTTGGATAATCGTAAGGGGTCCATCCTCTTGANATTGTTCCATCTACAGGAATTTGAGCTTCTATTCCATTGCGGAAAGCTTTTGACTCCGCGTAAGATTCATACCCTACCGGCTCATACATATTTGGGAAATACTGGTAGTTAGGTTGACTTGAATCATAACAAGCAACAAATGGNAAACTGAAAAATAATCCTATAAATAAAACTTTTATTTCTTTCATCTACTCTTGCTTTTCATACATATTAATTTCCAAAGCTCCCGTCTTTTTTAAAAGTGCTTTTATTTTTTTGTCCTCACCATTTGAATGAATCTCAATTAAAAATTTATCNTCAGTTGTTGAATTTAATGGGTTTTCAGACTTTTTAAAGGGCCATAATTTACTTCTTAAATAGAAAGTAATAACCATCAAATGGGCAGCAAAATAAACTGTCATTTCAAANAATACTGGAACAAAAGATGGCATGTTTTCAAAAAAAGTAAAACTAGGTTTTCCTCCTATATTTTGTGGCCAATCTTCAATCATAATAAAGTTTATCATCAATACTGCAATGGAAAATCCAATACATCCATAAATAAAAGACATTATTGAGATTCTAGTTTCATTTATTCCCATTACTTTGTCAAGGCCATGGACTGGAAATGGAGTATATACTTCATCAATTCCAAACTTATTTTCACGGAGAANNTTGACAGCATTCAAAAGAGTGTCGTCATCGTCATAAANGGCATGAATATATTTGTTATTTTCCACCATCTCTTAATTTTTTGTAATTATCTCCAGAAGACTTTAAAATTGTTTTCACCTCTGCCTGAGCTATCACTGGAAANGTTCTTGCATAAAGCAAAAATAATACAAAGAAGAAACCTATAGTACCAATAAATATNCCAATGTCAACAAAAGTTGGAGAGAACATTGTCCACGAAGAAGGCAAATAATCTCTGTGAAGTGAAGTTACAATAATAACGAAACGCTCAAACCACATTCCAATATTTACAACTATTGAAATTAGAAATGAAAAAATAATACTTGTTCTTAGTTTCTTNAACCACATAAATTGAGGTGAGAAAACATTACANGTCATCATTGACCAATAGGCCCACCANTAAGGCCCAGTTGCNCGATTTAAAAATGCATATTGTTCATACTCAACTCCTGAATACCATGCTATAAATAATTCAGTTATGTATGCAACACCTACTATTGATCCAGTAATCATAATAACTATATTCATAAGTTCTATATGTTGTACCGTAATATAATTTTCCAAATTACAAACCTTTCGCGTGATGATTAATAATGTTTGAACCATTGCAAAACCAGAAAATATTGCTCCAGCTACAAAATAAGGAGGNAATATTGTTGTATGCCATCCAGGTATNACAGAAGTTGCAAAGTCAAAAGACACGATGGTATGCACTGACAAAACTAACGGTGTAGCTAGACCAGCTAATACAAGAGAGACTTCTTCAAATCTTTGCCAGTCTTTTGCTCTTCCAGACCAACCAAAACTAAGAATTGAATATATTTTCTTTTGAAATGGTTTAATCGCTCTATCCCTTATCATTGCAAAATCCGGAAGAAGTCCAGTCCACCAAAAGACCAAAGAAACTGATAAATAAGTTGATATTGCAAACACATCCCATAGAAGTGGGGAATTAAAATTTACCCATAAGGAACCATATGTATTTGGAATAGGTAGCACCCAATATCCCAGCCAAGGTCGTCCCATATGTATAATTGGAAAAAGTCCTGCCTGAATAACAGAAAAAATCGTCATTGCTTCTGCGGATCTGTTAATGGCCATTCTCCATTTTTGACGAAAAAGTAAAAGCACTGCTGAAATTAGCGTGCCTGCGTGNCCAATNCCTACCCACCAAACAAAATTGGTAATATCCCAAGCCCAACCAACAGTTTTATTTAAGCCCCAAACTCCTATTCCTGTAGATATAGTGTATATAATACATCCAACTCCCCAGAGAAATCCAACTAGGGCGATTGAAAAAACAATCCACCACTGAGTGTTAGCTTTTCCCTCAACTGGTGCAGCTATATCTTCAGTGACATCATGGTATGATTTTTCACCCGTTACTAATGGTTTTCTAATTGCTGCTTCGTAGTGTGACGCCATAATTTTATTAAGTATTTCTAATTTTAGTTTGGTACATAACATTAGGTTTTGTTCCAACACTTTCTAGGAGGTGATACATTCTTTCATCAGCTTTAAGTTTGGAAACTTTACTTTCTTTATCATTTACATCTCCAAATACCATGGCCCCAGTTGTACAAGCAGAAGAGCATGCTACTTTGAATTCACCATCCTTTATTTGTCTTCCCTCTAATTTAGCATCAAGAATGGTTTTCTGGGTCATTTGTATACACATTGAACACTTCTCCATTACACCTCGAGACCTCACAACAACATCAGGATTTAAAACCATTCTTCCTAAATCGTTGTTCATGTGATAATCAAACTCGTCATTTTTGTTGTAAAGAAACCAATTAAATCTTCTAACCTTGTAAGGACAATTATTCGCACAATATCTTGTTCCAACACATCTATTGTAGGCCATGTGATTTTGCCCTTGACGACCGTGGGACGACGCCGCAACGGGACACACGGTTTCACAAGGAGCGTGATTACAGTGTTGACACATAACAGGCTGAAAAGCTACCTGAGGATTTTCAGAAGCCTTCTCCATTTTTCCAAAAGTTGTTAAAGANTCACCNATTCCAGAAATTGCATCTTTCGTNTCCACATCGTCTTCGAAAGAATCTTCCGAAGAATAATATCTNTCGATTCTCAGCCAGTGCATATCTCTGGACTTTCGAATTTCTCTTTTACCAACAACAGGTACATTATTTTCAGCATGACAAGCTATGACACAAGCTCCACAACCAGTACAAGCATTTAAATCAATNGACAAATTAAAATGGTGTCCTATTGATCTATCAAAACTCTCCCAAATATCGACCTCCTTGGATGTAACAGCAGTTTCAATATGGTTTTTAGAGACTTTTGGAATTGGATTCCAGTACTCTTTATCTTTTGAATTAAAGATTTCCAAAGTAGTTTCTTTAATAATATCCCCTCGACCCATAAGAGTGTTTTGAAGTTGTGTGCAGGCAAACTCGTGAAAGCCGTCAGTCAATTCAACTTTTACANTTTGANTTTTCCTAGAAGACTTNAAAAAAACAAATGCGTTTTCCCCGGTTTGCATCTCTTCTTGAATTCCCATTTTTCTNCCATATCCTAATGCTAATCCAANGGAACCTTTCGCCTGNCCAGGTTGGATTACAACGGGTATTTTCATAGTACTATCACCATTGCTTATTTTTGCATAACTTCCGTTTAATGCTCCNTTAGCGACATTTAAGTTTTTCAANCCAATTCTTTTGGCATCAAAAGAGGAGATGGTCANATAATTATCCCATGTAACTCTAGTTATTGGNTCTGGNAATTCTTGAAGCCAGGGGTTNTTAGCCTGCTGACCGTCACCCATACCTGTNTTGGTATACAGTACAAGTTCCATTTCAGATTCACCATTGATGCTAGAGTCTAAATNGAAAACAATATTATTATTTGGATTGAACTTAAGTTTTTCTTTTTTGCTTTTTTGATAAAACCCATCATGTAATACTTTGCTCCAAGATTTTCCATTTAAAATGTTTTGCGTCCAAAACTCTTTAATGCTTGCATAATAGTCTTTGCTTGAATCTAAAATTGATAAAACAAAATCCTGAAATTGCATTGTGTTAAAAAGAGGTCTGATTGTTGGTTGAGCTAAAAAATAATGTCCCTCTTTAAACTCGTAGTCNCCCCAGGATTCTAAATAATGTGGTGNAGCTGCNATATATTTACAAACTGANGANGTTTCATCTTCTTTCATTGAAAANGATAGAGAAAAGTCTAAATTTTTNATAGCCTCTTTTATCTTTTCTCCTTTTGATAAACTATAAACCGGATTNACGCCAACAGCGATCAATCCACTTANTTTNCCAGCTAACANATCTTCTANAAAAGCATCTANCTCNTCACCACTTTGAGTCCTTNTTAATCTTGCAGAATTGTCAATAGCTAAACTTTTAATATGNTTATTTAAATCTAATATCANATCTTGAACGTTCTTATCGTCTAAACCNGAAACAACGACAGCTTTGGAACCGAATTTTTTAATTCCATCTGCAGCGAGTTTTGCATTTTTTTTGTGCTCTGAAGATAATTTAACCTTGCTTTTTAATCCTTTTACCTCAGAATAAATATAAGATAAAATCTTTTTTTGCTCGGATGGTGTCGCAGGTACTCTTAAATCTGCGTTGGCTCCAGTAAGAGTCATGTTTGCTTCAAACTGAACATGCTTTGACATTTTTCCTTCTCCTTTTTTCCCGTCTGGTACTCTATTGCTGACATATTTTGTATCATAGCCTCCACCTTGCCAATCTCCAAGAAAGTCTGCATCAACAGAAACAATAAAATCAGATTTACTAAAATCGTAGTCTACAAGTCCTTCAAAACCATATGCGTCTTTAAATGACGCTACGGCATAACTTGAAGATACTGTGTCTAAAGTTATATGCTCTATATTAGGGAATTT
>PBVB01000106.1 GCA_002728075.1 Flavobacteriaceae bacterium | reverse complement strand
ATTAGTTTTCCAAACTCCACCTCCTGTTGATCCAAAATAAAATAGATTAGGGTTACCCTCTACGCCAGTTACAGCACATGATCTACCACCTCTGAAAGGTCCAACTTCTCTGAATTTAAGTGAAGAATACAATGATTGATCATAATTGACTTTATTTTTTTGGCTTTTATTTTTTCTTTGTGCAACTATTTCAAATGAAAATAAAAGAGTGATACAAAGAGATAGGTTGAAAAACTTAATTAATTGCATTTTTATTGATTTTTAACCTAATTTAACTCAAAATAAAATTAAAAAGTATATTTATTTATAATTAAAAACTATGGGAAAAAAGATTTTATTACTTTCATTAACATTAATAACTACTGTTTACTCTATTGATGCTCAGAGTATTAGGACAATTAAAAAAGAACTCCAACAATCAATTGAAAAACATGAGACAGAATTAATCAAAACTAGTGATGCAATTTGGGAGGCTGCTGAAACAGCATTATTAGAATTTAAATCTTCTAAAATATTAATAGACCTAGCCAAAAGAAATGGATTTGATGTTGAAGAGGGTGTTGCCGGGATAAAGACTGCCTTTACTGCATCGTATGGGTCTGGTAGACCAATTATTGGAATATTAGGAGAATTTGACGCTAATGCTGGGATTTCACAAAAAAGGAAACCAGTAAAAGAAGCCAGAATTCCTGGTGGTGCGGGTCATGGTTGTGGTCACAATCTTTTCGGAACAGCAAGTCTTGGTGCAGCTATTGCTATCAAAGAGCAGATTGAGAAAGGAAATATAAAAGGAACTGTAATATTCTATGGAACACCTGCAGAAGAAACAATTTTTGCCAAAGTATGGATGGTTAGGGAGGGTCTATTTGACAAATTGGATGTATGTATGGATTGGCACCCTGGAGATGAAATCGAAGCTGGAACACAAAGCTCTAAGGCACTTGTTGATTTTAGAGTAAAATTCCGCGGTAGTTCAGCTCATGCATCCTCTGATCCTTGGAACGGAAAAAGTGCTGCTGATGCAATGGAGTTGTATACAACTGGTTTAAATTACTACAGAGAACATATTGAACCAACAGCTAGAATTCATTACCAAATTGAGAAAGCTGGGGATGTGGTTAACGTTGTCCCAGATTATGCTCAGATATGGACTAGGCTGAGACAAAACAACAGAGCAGGTGTTGATGTTTTGTATGAAAGGGCACTTGATATAGCTAAAGGGGCTGCTCTAATGACCGGGACTACTTATGAAACTAAGTTAATCTCAGGAATTTATGAAATACAGGTTAATAGGACAGGTGCAGCAATTTTGCAAAAAAACTTAGAAACATTGGGTGAAATTACTTACAGTGATAGTGAATTAAATTATGCCAACACAATCTTAAAGGAAACGGGGAAGCCTCAAAATGGTATAGATGGTAAAATTTATCCACTTAAACCAACGCTACCTGCGCAAGGTGGTTCGACAGACGTTGGTGATGTAAGTCAAGTAGTACCTACTATTAGTTTAGGAGTTACAACTGCGGCAAGTGGAGGCCCTTGGCATTCTTGGGCTGTAGTTGCTTGTACTGGAATGTCTATAGGACACAAAGGTATGATTTATGCCGCAAAAGCTTTATCTATGACTATGGCGGATCTATACAAAAACCCCTCTTTAATTAGTGCTGTAAAAGAAGACTATTTGAAAAATAAAAGGTATGATAAGTACGATCCTAGAATTTTACCCGGACCCCCCTCATTAGAATAGTTTTATGTACAAATACTTATTATTTATTTTCCTTTCTTTTGCAAAAACCGTTTGCTTTTCTCAAGCTGTTTTACCCTTAAAGGATAGGGTTAGAGCTATAGAGGAAATACAGAAAGATAGACTGGAAAACCTTTTACCACAGTTGATGAAAAGAGAAAAAATTGACTGTTGGGTAATAATTACAAGGGAGTACAATGAAGATCCAATAATTAAGAGTCTTCTTCCTCCAACTTGGTTGAATGCCAGAAGAAGAACTATTCTTGTTTTTACACTTGAAGAATATTCAAATAAAGTTGATATGGCTGCAATCACTAGNTATTCTTTTGGAAGCTTAATAGAAAGTGTTTGGGATAAAGAAAAAGAACCTGATCAAATGAAGGCTCTTGTGGATTATCTTAAACTTAAGAACCCAAAAAAAATTGGTATAAACATATCGGATACCTACGGAATTGCTGATGGATTGTCTGTAACAGATCACGAATTATTAATGAACTATTTACCACAACCCCTTAAAAAAAGGGTTATAAGCTCAGAGTCTCTAGCGGTTTCATGGGTGGAAACTAGAACCGAAAAGGAAATGACACTATTTTCCCACTTAACAGAAATAACTCATAATATAATTAAGGAGGCTTTCTCAACAGGCGTGATTACTCCTGGAGTTACAACTACTGACGACGTTGTATGGTGGATGAGAGAAAAGGTTTCATCAATGGGACTAAAAACTTGGTTTCATCCAACAATTGATGTTCAACGTGCTGATGATAGCGATCTTTACGCTTTTGATGCAAAACAAAAGTTTGATATTATTCAACCCGGCGATTTAGTTCATTGTGATTTTGGAATCACTTATTTAAATCTTAATACAGACTGTCAACAGCTTGCATATGTTTTAAAACCAAATGAAGTTGACGCACCTAAGTATTTAAAAGATGGTCTTAAGGCTGGAAATTTATTAGAAGATATACTAACCAGTAACTTCAAAGAAGGAATAACAGGAAACGAAATTTTAAAAACTTCAAGAAAGGAAGCTATTGAAAAAGGTTTGAGACCGCAAATATATACGCATCCACTTGGCCTTTTTGGTCATTCTGCAGGTACTATTGTTGGCATGTGGGACAATCAAGGGTTTGTTCAAGGCACTGGGGAATGGAAGTTAAGTGCAAACACTGCCTATGCCATTGAGTTGAACACCAAGGTTTACATAAAAGAATGGGGCAAGGATATTAGAATTATGCTTGAGGAACCAGGTTTTTTTTCAAAAGATGGCTTCAGATATATAAATAAAAGACAAGAAAAATTTCATTTGATAGGAGAATAAACAAAAAATTTCTTTGAGGGTGAATTACTTTCTTTTTGAAAATAATTTAAATGAAAAACTCCTGCCCAACATATTTTTATTTAGTATTAAGATCAAAAAGGCAAGCAACAAAAAGATTATCTTGATGAAAAGTAACTTAGATTCCATAAAAAAATATTTCTTAAAATTAAGAAGTTATGTTTTTCGTAAAATCGTATGGCTTCTAACTTTTCAACAAAGTTACTAAGAATCTCAAGTTGATTTTAAATCAACTTTTAGAAAATATATTTCAGCTTTGTATACGAAAGTTGGTATTAAATTAAATGGAAATATGAACTTCCCCGTTGTTGTCAAATGTGAATTTTTGGTTATTTACATATATAAAACAATCCTGAGTTAAACTTAAAGAACATTGAAAAAATCTTTTACTGAATTTAATTTTATAAATATTTTGTCTAAAATTAATTTTAAATTCCAGAGCTTCCCAATTTTTAGGTAAGCAAGGNGTAAAATGAAGTGAGTTGTTTTTTACTCGCATCCCAGCAAAACCCTCAANAACTGTTAACCAACTACCTGCCATAGAGGTAATGTGTAGCCCTTCCTCAACCTCCTTATTATAGTCATCTAAGTCTAACCTAGAGGCTCTTTTAAAAAGTTCGTATGCTGATTTAGTTTTTTCTAATTTACAAGCAATTATTGAATGAATACATGGTGAAAGAGATGATTCATGAACTGTAAATTTTTGATAAAATTCATAATTATTTTTAATTGATTCAATGCCAAACTTATCTTCAAAAAAGTATATTCCTTGAAGAACATCCGCCTGTTTAATATATGGAGATCGTAAAATTCGATCCCATGACCAATTTTGGTTTAATGGTCTTTCTGAACTATCTAATTCCTCAACTTCTTTCAGATCTTTATCGAAGAATCCGTCTTGTTGTACAAATATGCCAAGTTTTTTGTCATCATTTAAATAAAGATTTCCTGAGATTTTTAACCATAGATTTATTTCAGACTCTTTAAGTTTTAATTTTTCGCATAATTCTTTGAATGAATTGGGATTATTTTTTTTAAAAACTTTTATTGAATCTAGTGTAAACTCTAAACACCATTTGGTACTATAATTTGTATACCAGTTATTGTTAACATTATTTTCATATTCGTTTGGACCTGTAACACCTAAGATGACGTACTTGTTTTTGTTCTCTGAATAAGAGACTCTTTGTGCCCAAAACCTGCAAATTCCGATTAAAACTTCAATCCCCTTATCCATTAAATATTCTGAATTTCCGGTGTATCTAGTATAGTTAAAGATTGCGTATGCGATCGCATTATTCCTGTGTATTTCTTCAAAAGTAATTTCCCATTCATTATGGCATTCCTCACCATTCATTGTAACCATTGGGAATAATGCTGCACCATTTTTAAATCCAAGCTTTTTTGCGTTATCGATTGCCTTGTCTAATTGATTGTATCTATAATTTAGAAGATTAAGTGTTACTTCTGAAGCTTTAGTTCCTAAACAGAATGGAACACAATACGCCTCTGTGTCCCAATATGTACTTCCTCCATATTTTTCTCCAGTAAAACCTTTCGGCCCAAAATTTAGGTTTGGGTCGTCACCTCTGTAAGTTTGATTTAACTGGAAAATATTAAATCTAATGGCCTGTTGAGATTTATTGTCCCCGCTAATTTTAATGTCCGATTGTTCCCATATTTTAGCCCACTCTAATTTGTGTTCTTGATAAAGACTCTCAAAAGAGGTGTTTTCTAAAAAATTCAAAATCTCATTTGCTTTATTTTCAATTTTATTCCACTCATTGCATTCAGAAGTCACATATCCTCCAAATTTTACTATTTTTAAAGTGTGTCCTTTGTTCAATTTATGTTTAGATTCAAGCAGTATTTTTTTTGAATCTGATTTTGCTATAAAAGGCTTTTCAAGTTTAACATTGTTGTTATATAAATCAGCCTTCATGTAAGTGATTACTTTGAAACCAGTTTTTTTCACCTCACTTTTTACTAGTGATTTATTTAGGGTATTTACTTTTTCTATTGTTTCCCAAAATTTTTCATCCCAATTGCTGTCGTCATTAGAAACATCAAAATCAATATAGGGAGCCAATGTTATTTTTACATCTCTGCTGCACTTAATATTATAGGAAATTGCACCAATATGTTTTCTTTTCATAGATAGAAACCTTTTGGAGTCTATCTCCACCTTTAAATTATTATTTGTGTTTATAGAAATCGTCCGCTCATAAAGACCATTTTTCATATCTAATTTTCTCTCGAATTTTTCAATCTTATCAACCTTATTAAGGTCAAGAGGAGTGCCATCAATTAATATCGAAATGCCAATCCAACTGGGAGCATTAATTACTTTTGCGAAATATTCAGGATAGCCGTTTTTCCACCATCCAACTTTTGTTTTATCAGGATAATAAATACCACCTATATAACTGCCTTTAAAAGTTTTACCACTGAAATCTTCTTCAAAATTGGCTCTTTGACCCATAGCACCATTACCAATGCTAAAGATACTTTCAGATCCCATTACTTTGCCCGGGTCCCATCCTTCTTCAATTATTTCCCAAGGATCTATTTTATAAATATTTGTTTCCATTTTAAATCACGTTTTCAAAAAATTCAAGTGGTATATCATCGAGAGAATTAAAATTAAATCTTGCTTTTTCAATTTTTCCACTCACACAGATAGCAACTGAAATCATTTTTGCCTTATTAGCAGCCTCTACTCCCGCAATAGAGTCTTCAAACACAATTACTTCTTTGGGATTTACCCCAAGGGTTTTTGCACCTTTTAGAAAAACCTCTGGATGGGGTTTTGATTTTGAAGTTAAATTTCCATCAATTATTACTTTAAACTTGTTTTTTATTCCAAGTTTTTTTAAAATTTGGTGTGCATTTTTACTTGCAGATCCCAATGCGATTGGAATATCTTTAATCGCAGCAAAATCTATTAATTTCTTGACTCCAGGTAATATATCCATTTGACTAAGATTATTAATGAAGTCTTTGTATAATTCGTTTTTTTTCTCCAAATACTTTTTCTTTTCAAATTTGTCAATTGAAATCCCTGCCCAAGACAATATCCTATCTAATGATTCTTCTCTACTTACACCTTTCAAAAGTTCATTTTGAGTTTTTGATAATTCAAACCCAAAGTTCTTAGAAATTATTTTCCAGGATTTAAAATGGTATTTAGCTGTATCAACAATAATTCCGTCAAGATCAAAAATAAATGCTTTCAAATCAAAATTTTATTTGCAATGATAATCTGCGGCTCTAGTTGCAATTTGGACATGTGGTTTAATATTTACTTTATAACCAAGAGAATTGGCTAACCCTTTGGAAGCATTTACCAATTTATTTGACTTAAAATTTTCATTTTCATTATAATCCAAATCAATCTCAGGAATTATGTTTAAGGAATTTTTAATAGCTTCAGCTATACCAATACTTAATTCAGTTTCCTTCCACAGCCTAGTCCAGAGGTCTTTAATTTGCGGGACACCACTTTTTTTCATAATATAATGAACACCTCTATTACCGTATCTGTAAGCAATAACAGTTATATATTGTGTTTTCTTTGCTACACTCTGAGAGTCAGTTCCTACATGAACTTCAACGAATGGATTTTTTTTGAGTATTTCTCTAGTATGATCAATTGGATCAATTATATTTCCCTGGATGTCCTTAAAAGCAACACTATTTTCCATACGTCTAAAATAAAATTTTTATATTTTAT
>PBVB01000105.1 GCA_002728075.1 Flavobacteriaceae bacterium | reverse complement strand
AATAAAGTTTCGGTGTTTATTAAAGTATCTCCAGTTCCAAAAAAAGTATTACCAAATTCTTGATCAAATTGCAGTTGTGAAGTATTTAAAATAGTTTCTTCTTTCCATTTATCATTTCTTCCAGGTACATCCCACCAATCTACTCTAAAAGGTTTAAATACATTAACATTTTGTACTGCACCTTCCCAAAGTTTATGAAAAGTATTTCCTATTCCATTTGCTGTAGATGTTATGATAACTTTAGTATTTGACCCAGCTGTAACAACTGGATATGTAGACGTATAAAACTCTGACGCTCTTTCAACAAAAGCAAACTCATCAAGATATAATAAATTAACTGAAAGACCACGAATAGATGAACCAGAAGTTGCAGCCGCAATGATACGAGAATTATTACTAAATTCAATAGAACCTTTATTTAAAGCTTTAGTTCCAGGTTGTAAATAAAAAGGAATATTCTCTAACATTAATGTTATTCTAGCTAACATTTCTCGAGCTGTTGCTCCTTTGTTAGCTAAGATAGCAATTGTTTTTTCTGGATTAAATAAAGCATACCACAAAAGATAAGCACAGACTGAAATCGATTTACCGGATTGTCGACATGCTAAGACAATGCTAAATCTATTCTTTTTAAATTCTTTAAACATCTTTTTTGATACTTGTATAGATTAAAAGGAATTAATCCTGTATCCAAAGAAATTATTTTAATAAAATTCTGAGTGAAATATACTGGATCGTTCATACATTGATGATAAGTCTTTACATCTTCAGCATTCCAGCTTTGAACAATACCGTCTCTTTTTACATTAGTATTAGTTAGGTACGTTTCTTTTTGGTGTGACATTCACAAAATCCTTATTACCTAAAAGTCTTTGTAGATCCGCTGTGGATCCCAAGAAAACATTATTATTTGTAGTATTGCCGATTTGCTTTTTATCATCTGATTCGTTTATCTCCTTTTCTTTTTTATTCAAATCCATTAACTTATCATTAATGTCTGCCATATTTTTCATCATGCCAGAAAGAACTTCAAAAGCTCTAGGATGTTCAGATTCTCTAGCTACTTCTATCATTAATTCTAAACTTTGCTTTCCTTTTTCTAAAAGATCGTAATAAGTTTCTCTAGAATAATCATAATCATCTTTAATATTTTTTTTACTCATTATGTGCTCGCGCTATCAAAATTAAGAACAATTGATTCATTAAATCCGAAATCACTATCTGGGCTAACACTACTTGGATTAGGTGTTATTGTTATAGTTTCAATGGATAAGTCTGAATCGAGAGATCCTGCACCTTGATTAAATACATTAGAAATTGCTTTTCTAATAATATCAGATCTTTGTGTAGGACCATAAAAATTTACTTTCATTTGAAAAGACATAGTGTAAATTATCGTTCTTCTTTGTTCTAAATTTCCTTCATAATCATCAGACAAGTTTAAACCTTCTAATATGATTTGTATATCTTCTTTAATATCAGGAAAATCAGTTGGAAAAGGTTTCATTGTTAAACTATATTGAGGATTAAAGAATGGCAATATTTGTTCTACAACTTGTAAACCATCATCTTGATTTTTTGCATATATGTTTAACTCAAATCCAATATCATAAGGAACTGGAACAAAAAACTTTTGTCTAGAATTAACATCTCCTATAGGAGTAGCTCTATTGAAATTTGCTATTTTTTGTAGTTGTCTATTGGCATCATATGAAAAGTTTGTTATTTCAAATGACATTCTTGGCAACTTAATTGCTACTTTACTATCAGTAGTTAAATCAGCTTGTTCGTTTATTCTTTCAATAAATTTTCTTTTAGGACCATATGATAAAGGAACTTTAATTTGACTTGTTGAAGCTCCAGACGAATTTAATCTAATTACATAAAGATTATTAAAAAGTGTACCAAACATTGCTACACATTTTCTAACTTTCTTATGATAAAAATGGTTTCCAAACATATTACATATCCGATGGATCTCCGAAAGGATTTTCCTCGGAGAAGTCTAAAAAGGTTGTGCTGACTGTGTCAAAGTCAGAATTTTGATTAATAACTTGAGCAAGTTCTTCATTAACTGCTGTTATTGTTCTAGTAAATCTATTTCCTTCAACACCGGTTGAATCTAAAGAAGTAATATTTCCTGCAGTGAACATGTGAAATTTGCCATCAGATGCACTTAAATGAGCTACCTTCAATATATTAGTAGAATCATTGTATTCAGTAATTTCAGCAGTAAGATTAACAGTACCTAGTGCACTATCTGAAAATTGTTGTCTTATATCATTACCAATAACAAATCCAGTTGCACTTGAATCTTGTAATGTAAGAGCAACTTCATATCCAGTTTTTTCTATGTTATCAATGGTAACAACGTTAGTATCAAGATCTTCACCGCTATATTCAAATAATTCACAAAATAATCTATATACTGGAACATTTTTTAATTGGTAAAAAGGTGATTCGTGTTCCACTCTCATTATCTGAAATAATTTTTTAGCGAAAGGTAAATATATAAGATCACCTTCTAAAGGTCTTATAGCTGTAATTTCACTGTCATAATGTTTTACTTGAGCTGACCATCTTTTTCTTGCTACAACAAAAGTGGCTTGATCTCTAATCTCTACTCCGAATTTAGTAAAGATATCTCCTTCACCGTCGAAGCCATCAACGTTTTCTATATACATTTCTATCTTGTGTGAAGAATTAAATCTAGAAGCTGCATCATCTTTAAATACATCATCTAAATTTACAATGTCTCGAGGAAGATAATATACGTCTTGGCCATACATCTTTATAGATTCTATGACTATAGATTCATATAAATCTTGTTCTGATTTTACACCTTGTTGNAAATAAAAATTAGTGGCCATATGTTACCCCACGAAAAAATCTGGTGGCAATTCGTGCTCAACTCTGATTCTTTCTCGTAAAGCTACTATTTCATTAGTAGCATCATCATATATTTGACGGCCATTTAATTGTACTCCTCCTGGTAATTGCATTCCTTCAAACTTAATAAGATTAGATCCCCATTGCTGTTTGATTAATGCCGTGGTATATTCTTTTAACCACATATCGTTAAAAACACTAGTATGTGTTGTAGGGTTAATTATAGTATATACTTCTGCTACAATAAAATCTCCAGCTTTAATATCGTTATCTGCAAAGTCACCATGTATATATAACCTGTTTTGTCTCCTAACAAAATTAACTATAGGATGTCCATTTAATTTCATTTCTAAAAGTCTAAGATATTGTTGGATTTGTTCATAATAAGCTACATCTCCGGAGAATGTAGCAAAGTCCGCCAAATCATTTAACATCATTTGATATTTTATATCGAAAAAATTTCTAGCAGTATTGAAATTGCTAGTTATTGGAAACATTTTTGTAACTTGAATAATATCAGAAGAAACAGAAATATATTCATTAGAAACATCAGTTCCTGTTACTTGATGTTTCATATATCCTTTTACTGTTGCATCAGAATGAAATTCTTGATAATATTCTAGAGCTTCATCAACACGATCTTCCGCTTGTTCTTCATCAATATTAATTTCAATAACAGGTGCACCGAGTCTTCTTTTACAATAATCTATTAATGTCGTTTTTGAATTTGGTGTAGCCATATTATAACCTAGAGTTTTTTATTATTATACTCTATTTATAATATTTTTAATCTTATCATGGTGCAATTTCCATAACTGTCAAACTCGACGGGAAATTTTCATTATTTCCTTTATCTCTGTTATAATAAAAGCTACCACCATTGTAATTGTTAGCTTGTACAAAATATGATATTTGTGCTGAAGCTCCTGGGCTATCTATAAATTGTGGTAATACTGAACCTATAATACCATTAACATCAGCACTAGCTGTTCCTCTAATAGCAGTTGTTCCTACTCTACCTACATTTGCTCCAACACCAATAACTTTTGTTATATTACCTTGATAGCGTGCATATCTAAAAATAACTAAATAACTATTTTGATCATGATCTACACAACCTAATTGCCCAGATATAAGCATTTGACTATTAGAAAGTTTGGGTGTTATATCTACTTGTAAGCCACCTAAATTAAACCATGTATTTGAACTAGTATAGGTGTCAGTTGTTGCTGTAAAAGCCTGCTTAACTTGAACTATTGAGCCACTAGGATATAAATTATCTGTTAATATTCCTGTCATTTAAATCTCCTATAATGCATATCTAATCACCACTATTCCAGAACCACCATCTTCCCCACCAGTTTGATTACCAGAAGAAGTAGAAACTCCTCCTGCACCATCTCCAGTATTTGGACTTCCAGCAGTACCGAGTACATTATCTCCAGTAGCAGCTCTACCACCAGTAGCATAAGTTACGTTACTTCCAGACCTAAATTTATTTGCTCTTCCAGCACCACCAGCTCTATTTGTATTGTTAGCACCTTGTCCAGCACCTCCAGCACCTCCACCAGAACCACTACCACCACTAGGATAAGGACCTCCAGCACCGCCGGCATTTCCATAACCAGTTACATTTGTAGTTCCAGAATAAGTATCTTGTGTTGATGTTCCACCAGGTTCACCATCTTCTGAGCCTCCTGCTCCGGAGCCTCCATTTCTTTGACCACCCTCGTAGTCTCCACCACCAGCACCACCAGTAGCAGTAAAACCATTAAATGTACTATTACCGCCATTAGAAGCTGGGCTAGCTACGTTGGTAGATTTTGCTCCACCAGCACCTACTACTATTGTATAGTTTCCAGGAGCTAAAGTTTGAGAAGTAGCTTCAACTAATCCACCAGCTCCTGCTCCACCAGTTGAACCTTGATAACCTTCAGCAGCAGCAGAACCACCACCTCCAGCTACTAAAAGAAAGTCTATTGTTAATGTAGTGCTTGTACTAAATCTATGTGGTCCAGGAGTTAAAAAGCTATGTGATCTATAGTTAGTTCCACCATCTTCATATTCCTGTTCTACACCTCCAATAGCTATAGGAGTAATAACACTTGTAGATAACTGAGTATTAGTTATAGTATTATCTGTAATACTTGCTGCTGTTATCTTTGATAGTGGCATAGTGTTTCCTTATAGTTTTTATACTTTTATTTCTGCAACTGTTAATGAATGACCCTTATATCTCATAGTAATACCAGAACCAGTTTCAGCATAACCAAATGCTTTTAACCTAATTGTTTGTTCTGCAGCTGAACTTAAAACAAATGTACCATGTANTGTATGACCCATTGGATAAGAACCNGNACCAGAACTACCAGAATTATACCAAGGATAATCACTACAATCAATCATATCAGTATCATCTCTAGTAATTACACAACCAAAAGCACCTGTATTTCCAGTATTACCACTGCTCCAATTAATTTGCCCTGTACACATTAAAATTGAATTACTAAATTTAGGTGTTATAGTTAATACTCTTGCATTCTGATAAGTTCTATTAGCAATAGATGAACCAAATTGAGCACCGTTTCCTGGTCCAGCAGACCAAGTTACATTTTCAGCATTGTTTCTTGTAATTCCATATTTAAATTGTACTATAGAGCCAGCTGGCATATTAGCTGCAGCTAATGCTGCCATTTTACTTTGAGCTATCGCTGCACTTGCATTAATCTGAGTATTAGTTATCGTACCACTAGTAATATTAGCAGCTTCAATTAACCCAGTTGATGCTGGTTTAAATCTACTTAGATTCCTTGCTCGGCTCATCTTCCTTCTTTGATACCTCTTCTCTGAGATCTCTCGTAAAAGCATTCTGTGATGCTATCAATTGATCTAATCTCATTCTTGATATATTTATCTGATTTTGCAGATCTTTCAACTGAGCTACACAGACCTTAGCTCTATCTGAAAGACTGTTCACTTCATATTCTACTTGGTCTATTACGACTTTTTCAACTTCATTATTTTCCATTATTTAGTTCTCCCTATTTAGGTGTATTTTTTTCTGCTTCCTCATTTACCTCTTTAGCTGTTTTAACTACTTTTAAAGTAAATGCTTGTTCAACTTGCTTGTCTTCACCTGTTGCTATTTGAATATTATTAGCATTGCAGTGAGCTGTGTTTAATGCAATGATTTCATCTTTAGCAATTCTTGCTCTATTTTTTAAAGCATTGTCTATCCACTCTTGAGTAGATAAAGCACAGTAAGACATAGCCTTATCTTCTGTGTCTGTTAATTTTACTGTATAATCTGCCATAATTTTTCTCCTTATTATTTTTAACCTAAAAGGTATCCCCAAAAGTTACCATATACTCCTTCATGTACTTGTTGATTTCCTGTCCAATAAGATCTTATCCAAACATAATCATTAACACTAGCATTTACTACTTGAGCCAAATTAACAGGCTTCCAATTACCTCCAGTTCCAGTATCATAATATGCTCTACCTATTAAAGTACTATTATACATAAGATTAAAATCTATGTAACCTCCTCCAGTACCATAAACTAAAAGATTAAATCCTATTAAATATTTACCAGCTGTTGGAAAAGTAAATCTTTCTGTACTTGCATCATAATTATTTCTAGTGTCAAAATTTCCTACACCATTTTCATCGAAAGCAACAGTATGATAAGTATTATTACTAAAACCATTATTAGAACTCATTCTAGTACTTGATCTTACAGCAATAAATCCAGGTTGTTTTGGCAGTGTATAACTACCATCTGTAGTTAAATTTAAAGTAGTTGCATTAGAAGTATTTTTAATAGTTAAACCACCACCATTAGTAACTGAAAATGCATCATAAGCATTACCACTATTAAGACTTGAATTTTCTGTTGTTATTCTTATGGCTTGACCACTACCTTGATTTTGACCAGCTATCTTTATATGCAAACCTTGAGTATCACTTGGATTTCCACCAGTACCAGTTTGCTCAATAACCATTGTAGGTTGATTAGTTGCACCAGTTTGTTTTACATGAACAACACCACTACTTGAATTAGAATAACTACTATTAATAAAAGTAGCTACTTGCGCATTATTATTTGAATGACCTACATGTAAACCTCCAGTTCCACCTAGTGTTACGCCGCCATTATTACTTAGAGTCATAGCATCACTGTTATCACCTCTGAACTGTATCTTCTCTGTCTTTAATGTACTTGTCATATTTTATCCTATTAAATGTCCAATTAAATATGTATTTAATGCACCACCATATACATTATAAGTATTACTTGTACCATTTGAGTCATAAAAAGCTGTATATAATTGTACATAATCATTTACTGCTAATGAAAGAGTGATTGCTGTATGTGCACTGCCTGTTGTTTCCCAACATGGAGTCCAAGTTTCCGACATCTGTGAACCGTTTACAAAAATAGCAGCTGCAGCTCTAGCGTAGTTACTTGTATAATTATGATAATATTGACCATAAAAATAATATGTTCCTGCAACTGGTGCAATAAATCGATGGTTTGTAGTATTGTAATGATTACCTATATTAAAACGTGTTTGGTTAAGTGTTTGTAAATGGTATCCACCATCAGCAATATCACTCCAAACATAACTATTATTAGCATAGTATGCTTGAAAAGCTGGGTGAGCTGATTTTGTTACAATGCCATTGGTATTAATAGTCATAGCAGTAGTACCAGTAGTATCTTGAACAGTATTTACTTTCAATCCTCCAGTAAAAGAAGGATTTCCTGTAACTGTAGGAACCTCTAATGTCTGTCCACTCGGTACTATAACTTTATTGGCATTTGTACCAGTTGTTCTACCTTTTATTTCTTCTACGAATAATGTACTAGTCATATCTTTATCCTATAAACTCTACTGAAAATCTAGTGTAAGGTGTTTCTAATAATTGAGAAGTTCCAGCACCAGCACCCAAATACCATTTAAATGTATCTCCTACTGCAGCATTAACAATATTTTCACAGCTAAAAGGATGCCAAGCATTTGCTCCTCTTACTTGAGCTGCATTTGGAAGTTCACTATAAGATCGAGCTATATAAGTACTATTTTGATCTATTCTTAAATCTACATAACTAGCGCCATCAGATCTATAAGAACCACTACAATGTACTCTATACTTACCAGCTATTGGACACGTAAAAGTTCCACTTGAATGATTATTTCCTTGATCGAAGTCTTCACTAATTCCTGTAATTTGAGTATGACCAGATCCACTTATTGTCATTCTTGAAGTTAACTTTCCTGAAAATAAAGGTTTAGTAGGTTGAACTATTATACCGCTGGTATCAATAGTCATACCAGTAGTACCACTACCACTTTTAATTATGGGATTGAATAAATTAACTCCACTAGAACTTAAAGTAATTTGATCACTATCTGATCCAGCTCTCTGTATCGTATCTACTTTTAATATCCCTGCCATATTATCCTCAAACTATTGTCAGTGTAGCACCACTGTCTATCGTAAGTGTTACTGCACTATCTATTGTAAATGGACCGATTACCATATTGTTAAATCCTGCTGTTATACTGTGATTAGTTGAAAGATTGGACTTACTTTTTATAAATGGTGTTGTGCCATTCATTGTTAAAGTACCATTCATTGCAACATTACCACCAAATGTTCCACCACTTGCTGGAACTACATCTGCGAGTTGTACTGTGTTATTTGCTGATATGATAATCTCATCATTTGAATCAGCAGCACTTGCCAGAGTTACGCTTGTTCCATTCGTAGCCGTGAAGTCAGTTTCATCGAGTCTTACACCATTTAAAAACACATCGATATCACCTGCCGTATAACTTAATATTCTACTGTTAAAGTCAGATGAATCAAAGAGTGTTTGGTTTGCTGTGGCTACATATTTAAATTTCGTTGTTCTTAAATATGCATCCTTAGTATCTATAGCTCTTCCTAAGAACCTTATGACGACAGTATCACCGTTTGGTGGAGCTGAATCAAATGTTAGAGAATTGCCTGATGCAACATAAGATTTCGTTGATCCTTCTTCCTGTATAATATTACCAACAGTAACGAGTATTCCGGTTCCATCAGCAACATACTGATCGAGAGTATATGATTTAGTCGAACCATTACCTGTAAAGGTTTGTTGATGAAATAGTCCGTGATTCGGTTCTGATCCAATATATGTCATAGTTTATCCAATTCTGCTTTTAACTGAGTCCAAGTTAATCCAAAGTCGTCTGGATTAGAACTTAAAACAGCATTTCCATTAATATCTTCATACATAACTTTTCTAAACATCTTTCTAAATTCTTTTTCATTCGTAGGATAACCATAACAAACATATCCACCGTTAATTTGCTTATCCAATACTTTTCCTAGTTTTTTCATATCACTCATGGCATAATCTCTAAATGTTGGGTTGAATACACATAGCCACTTTGACCCCAAGTATCCAGCATGTACCAACCGGCACTATTATTAGAATTTTTAATGTATAGTTTATATGTTATAGCTGTACTAGCAGATTGGTTTGGAGAATGTAAATAATTCATACCAGTATAAGGTAGCAAGTGATCATTGGTCGCATAGTTTACATGAAGGTTCATTTGTAAATTACTCGCATAGCTATCTAAACTACTTCTTAAAGCTATAAAATATATATTATCAATATCCCTTGTTTGAATTGGTATATTTGTAAATGTTAATATTTTAGAGTTAGCTACAGTAGTAGTTATTGTGCCTAAAGTTGCAGCTGCTACGTAAGATTGAGAATTTAATGCACTACTACTATTATATGTACTGTTAACAGTTTGTATGACAGAACCTGAAGGCATAACATATTTTGTAGCTGCAATTGCAGCATTAGCATTAACATCAGCATTTACTATATCTAATGATGCTAATTTAGTTTTAGCTATTGCAGCACTCGAATTAATCTTAGCATTAGTTATCGTATTATCTGATATTACGTTATTGCTAATTCTACTTAATGGCATTACTTACTCTCCCACAACGCAAAGTCATCTGCATAAAAAGTTTCTATTTTATTTTTGTATGTAGATTTTATTATATCTAGTGCTTCGCTATCTTTATCATGTATGCTTGGATTCCAATCTTTTTCTATAATCTTATATATTTCTGTTTCATATTGATGATCTTTAAATATTGATTTCAAAGATGCTTGTATATCTTTATCAAATTTAATTGTTGTTCCAACAGTGTATTTGTCTAGCCAAGACTTTTGAGTTTTAAAATAATCATTAGGTGTTCCATCTATCTGAGCAATACCTTCTTTAATTTGATCTTCTACATTAGTTGATTTAAATATACCTTCACTGTTGTCTTCTGGTATTTTGTCTGCCTTATAAGCATAGGTACATTGTTTTATTGCTGACCAAAATCTTTCGTATGGTTCTCTTACAATAGCTATGTAATGTAAATCTTTATTTTCTAGTAAATAATGATTTATCATTTGGCATAATGTAACACCATTTTTAGGTAAACCTATCAATCTATAATTCATTATTAACTCCTATAAATTTGCTGTAATTGGTTGGTCATCAACTCTAGCATTTAGAAATATTCCAGATAATCTTATTGTCGCTGGTCCTGAAGTATAACTTCCAGTGTTATATCTAATATATAAATATCCATTATTTGAACCAGCAGATTTGGTTGCATAAGTGCTTAAAGAAAAATTAACACTTGCACTAGAATGGTCTGTAGCACCAGTATTATATTCCCCCATATCTAAATACTGAGTAAGTCTTACACTCCAAGTACTTCTTCCATTATGAGTATTAGCAGTTAATCCATATCTTCTCATTAATGCTGAAGTTGGATAGCTAGTATCAACTGTCCAAGCATCTACAAGACAAGATATACTACAAAAATAATCATTTTGATTTAATGTAATAAATGTTGTACCACTTTGACTTGCTGATAGATTTAAAGATTTATATATATCTCTATAGTAATAGATATTTGATGGCATAGGTCTTTTTATATATACACCACCAATAGCATTTTGAGTCATAAACTCTCTATTTACTTCACCTAAACTATTTCCATTAGGCGCTCTTAATTCGTTTGAAAAATATCCAGCATTTTCGCTAGTGTCATATTGCCTTGTTTGAAGTCTTCCATTAACTGTACTTGATGAACCACTAGTAAAGTCTATGCCACCTATAACGCCATCATCTGCAACACTTGTTGATGTTGTACCTATGTCTACAATAGGACCAGTTGCTGCAGCATTTCTTACTTTTAATCCACCAGCAGTAGGAATTTCTAGTTTATTTGTAAGTGAACTACTTCCATATGAACCAGAGGTTTTAACATATATATTACCAGATTGATCTGTTCTTATTGTACTTACTGGAACAGTACCTTGATACATTTCAATATCACCGCCTCTATTATTACCTTCTAATCTTATAGTTGCATAAGAGTTAGAAGCTGCTTCATCTATATGTAATTGAGCAGAAGGTGATGCTGTTCCTATTCCAACTTTTGATGAATCAGAAATAGTCATAGCCAAACTATTTGCATTATCATCAATACCGGTTGATCTAAAACTAGTTAATGTGCCAGTACTTGTTACGTTTGGTTGAGCAGCAGTAGATAATGTCCCAGCCATACCACCGCTAAATGTTTGAGCTTCAGTAAATGTATTTGCATTTGCGGTTCTTGCTGCTCCCGTATCAATAGCAGAAGTCCCAGCTTCACTTCTATAAATTACGTAGAATTCTCCTGAAGGAGGAGCAGAATCAAAATTAAGTTCTAGTCCTGTACTTCCAATCGTATATGATACAGTAGGTTGCTGTTGTATGTTTGAGACAAATACTTCAAGATCTTCGGGAGCAGATACTCTTCGATTCAACGTAAATGCTGTCGTGCTGTTATTCCCAGTAAATGTCTGAGATGTAGCAGAAGCAAATGAAGATGTAGGTTTAGTCCCGATATATGACATTAGCTAACCTCAAGTACGCTTAATGCACAGTCTATAGATGCTGAATCGCTAGAAGAAACCTTTAAGACATCTCCAGCTTCCATGACGAGTTTCTGTGTCCCACCTATAGGAGCTAATGCACTCCCAGTTGGTATCGGTGCATTTTTAATTATATTGATATTATCACTGTCTGCATTTTCCAGTAGTACATTTGCTGTAATACCAGTTGTTAATATATTTGCTAAATTTAAACCGATCACTGTCGTTTGAGTAGAAGCAGGACACGTATATATCGTATGTGCTGTTCCACCTATTGATCCACTTGTTTTAACTCTAAAATTATTTGGCATATCTAATCCTATTTATCCTAATGCTATTGCCATCACTATGGCATCTCCTTGAATACTATCAGATGTGGCAAGTCTTCCATCTGCATCTGGTAATTGTAAAACTCTATCTGCTGTAGGGTTAACCACAGTAAGAGTTGTTTCATGTGCATCTGCAACTGATCCTTCAAATATGATACTTCCTGAAGTGGCAATATCACTATCAAGTACAGATAAGTCTCTAAAGTTTTTAACTACGTTACTAGAATTTTTATAATATATTATACCGTCAGCAAAATTGATAGCAAGTTCACCGTGATCTAAATCTGATGCTTGTGGTATTTTATTTGCTACTGAAGATTTTTTCAGTATGAGTTTGGTTGGTGCTGTCATGTCAATCCTTAATAAAGGTTAATTTAATTTAAGAGTAAAAACTCTAGTAAGTTCCTCCGTCAACAGTCGGTAATGATATATGACCGGAGGATATTCCAAAGTGAGCAGAATCAAAAGATGCGATTCCTAAGTTATTTTTTGTAGCGTTTTCTCCTGCAAAAGTAAGAGTACCCGCTCCATCGTTATATGTTATATCTATACCTTCTCCAGCAGTGGCTAAAGATCCAACTTTATCTTCGATGGTTTCTCCTATTGAAACTCCATTTAAAAATAAACCATTAGTTCCTGTAGCAGAATCAGGTAAATTCAATCCTTTGTTAAATGCCCACCTATCATTTGAAGCTCCATAAGTTAGAGTAGCAGATGCTCCGTTGATTGTTATTCCAGCTCCATCAGCTGCAGCAGCATTTCCTGCACTATCGGCTAAAACTAAATTTAAATCATTAATTGATACTGTAGCTGAATTGATAGTTGTTGTAGTTCCACGAACTGTTAGGTTACCTTGAATTATCAAATCACCAGAATCTCCAGCAGGATTTGGATCGATAAACATTTCAGCTCCAGAAGTAGAGCTTATTGTATTTCCATCAAGTCTTATATTATCTACATCAAGTCGAGATAAGCCACTTAGATTTGAATCTACATGTATGGTAATTCTATTATCAGAAACTAAAGTATTAATTCCAGTGCCGCCTGCAAAATTCATTGTACCTACTACTGAGTCTGCGGTTCCAGCATCAGCAGATATTACTTGAAATAAACTTCCCGGTCTAAATTTACTTTGAGCTGCATCAAATATTAATGTTTGGTTATCAGCAAATGCAGAATCTGAAACATTAGAAAGATCTGCTAAAACTCCATTAGTTTCATTTATTAATTTATGCCAGGCTGCGGCATGAGCAAAATAAGCTTTTCCTGTTGAGTGAACATGTGCAAACATACCATGATAAGTTGAAGCACTTGGCAAATCACCTTCATTAGTGAATACATTTGCGAAATATATTTTTCCGGTTGTAGTAAGATTTGAAGATCCTAAAGCTAAAGTAGATCCATCATAAGTAAGTCCTGATGTTACAATATTTCCATCTGCGTCAAATTTTAGTACACCGTTATCAGTATGAGTTAATAATCTTAAAGATTTGCCAGTGTCTATAATAACATCACCGGATCCATTTGGACTTAGTGTTAAATCACCGTTTGTATTTGTTGTTGATATCGTATTACCGTTTAAAGTAATATTATCGACGTTAAGTACATCTATCTTACTATTAGCATCGACTAATATTGCACTTGATGCTGTAAGTGTACCAGTAACATGATCCAACATATCAGCAAAATACTTACCACCTATAACATCAATATTGGCAGCTTCTCCACCCGTTTCTGTACCAGTTCCTACATATAATCTATCACCACCATTTGATTGTGTACCACCTAAAAAGGAATACGCCATTTCTCCTTGGGCTAGAGCGGTAGGAGCTCCAGTAGAAGCTGATCTTTTTGTCTTAATTACTGAAGCCATTTAAAAATTTCCTCCGTTTATTTTATTATTCGCACTGCTTATTTCAGTTTGAGCAGTAAACAATTGTTGATCACTATCAAACATTAAGAACGATCCGTGTACTCTACCTACGACATTAACTCCACCAAGATTGGTAATACTTGATGAACCTGAACTTACTGTTCGAACTGGCTGTCCTATTTCAACTTTTTTAACAAAATTCGTTTTATCAGTCGAAGTTACTACTACAACCTTTTCAACTTTTGATTCAATTTCTACTGCCATAATAACCTACTTTGTTACTGAAGGAGTTACGTTAATTCTACCTTCTAATATTCTTTCAATAGTTGTGTTGTTGCCACTATCTGTAAAAGAAAGTTCTACATCATATAAATATCTTCCAGCCGGTATAGCATCAGTTTGAGTATTTGTCATAGATATAATTGCTATTCCTTTTGTAGTAGGAGTATCAATATTTCCTGTGAAANCAAAAGTACTATCACTATCACTCGAATAAGATTTCTTCATTTTAGCAGCTACAGAATAATTAGCCAAATCTTTAGCTGTTCCATTCTTATTCGTTACATGAATGTTGATAGCAACATCTGTTCCCTGATCTATATCAAATTCTTCAAATTGAGCCATATTTATCTCTTAATTTTCTATTATTTATAATCATCTTGCGCCATAAAATTGACTAAAACTTATCTGACCACTGCCTGGAACACTCGTGTTAACTGGAGCAACTCGACTATTCCATTGATTATTTTTGGTACTAATTGAACATTCCTGAGAAATTGAGCCGGCTTGTTGATTCAGTGTAATAGTCACTGTTTGATTTGCAGATACGTTTATAGTAGTACCGTTAATACCAAAAGATCCAGCAGTATTTCCTATTGTGTATCCATATGCATTTTTATTTGTAACGTTTCCTGAATTTGCTCCTGAAACAGAATAGTAGTAGTATCGGTCATATGGATAACCATTCGCTTGACCTACATATACATAGTAAGTTCCAGCAACTGCAAAAGTAATATTGTGCACNTGATAATTACCTCCAGAGGTNNTNTTCGTGCNANNATNATAAAACATTGCTCCTGATTCATAANTNAATGCAGCTCCATTNTAGANATGATAGCCATAAGTTCCTGCTCTTGATCCTCCACCATTGGATGCATTTAAAGACTGAAGGTCAGAACTAGCTTGCTGACCATTATATAGATACCCCATTTGAAATGGAAATCTTCCACCATAAAAATTTTGAGGAGGGTTTCCAGTAGTACTAAAAGACCAGTTATTTAAATTGCCGTAATTAAATCTCTGAGTGTAACCGGCCTGACCGTATCCAGAATCAGTCACGCTTGATATTAAATCTGTTCTTGCTTGTTCTGTATCAACATAAGATCCACCTCTATATAAACTACTCATAGATATAGAACCTGATATGCCAAACTGAGATCGCATATCATTCATACTTATGGCACCAGAGGATTGAAGAGGCATTATTTATTCTCCAGATCTTTCACCTTTTGATTCAATTCTTTAATCGCTTCAATTAAGAGAGGAACTAGTTTATCATAATATACAGTTTTATAGTCTTCTTCTATTTCATCAGCTATAGGAGCTTCAGTAACAACTTCCGGTAAGATCTTTTCTATTTCTTGAGCAGACACCCCTACTTGCATTTTATCATTATCATAGCCTAATTCTTTAGCTTTTTCATTTTCTTTATAGTAGTATCCGTTGATTGATTCAACTTTATCTAGAGCATCTTCTATCTTACCGTGCATATCTTTCAGTCTTTCATCAGAATAATATGCCGTGATATTTCCTGTAGCTCTAAGTTCTCCTGCATTACCAGAAGCAGCAGTCCCTAATCCTAAACAATGGAATTGAACATGAGAACTCGTTGAAACTGTTTGAGGAATTGATATTGTAGAAGTAACTCCTTCTCCAGAACCGCTACTTACTGAAACTCCTGTACCACCGCTAATGGCTGCTACATAATTTCCTGTAGTGTCAGTTCCTAATGCAACACTATTAGCTTGAATTGTTGTACTAATACTAACATCACCACTTCCATTAAAACCAACTGAACCCGCAACATCGCCTGTCAAAGAAATCGTTCTAGAGTTAGCTAATATTGTAGCTGTAGCTGCATTACCTGAAGTATCTTGATTCCCTGCTGTATTGACTCCAGGAAGGTCAATATTACCAGTTCCATCAAAAGATACTCCGCCTATAGTTCTAGCATTTGCTAAAGCTGTAGCAGTCGCAGCGTTACCGGTTGTTGATCCGGAAGAACCTGATACATTACCTGTTACATTGCCAATAAAATTTCCAGTAGAAGTTGTTGTCCCTGTAATTGTTACTCCAGCACTAGTAGTTTCAAATTTTTTGGAGTTATTGAAAAATGCTGTTACTGCTCCACCTGATAAAGCTGTGAGTTGACTTTCTGATCCACTAGCATTTTGGACTGCTAAACTATTTGTTCTAAGTTGAAGTGATCCTGTTCCTGCGTCATAAATTACTGAGTGAGATCCTGTATGATATATTTTTAAATCTGAGTCAGCACCAAATACAATTTTATTTCCTAAACTTAAGTCCGCATTAACTGTATGATCTCCTAATGTAATTCTTTTACTATTAGCATCAAGATCTCCTCCAAGCTGTGGAGTGGTATCACCGATCACATTTGTCGTTGCGGGACCTGTATATGCAAGAACTCCAGTACCACTATTATAGGCAAGTGATCCTGTACCCGATGAAGTAACTGATATTACTTTACGTGCTTGAGCAGAATCGAATAATAAACTAAATTGTCCAGCAGAACTATCATAGGTTAGATTTTGTGGGGTACCTGTACTTAATGCATTTCTAACAGCAGTGCTATTTGTTACATTAGCATCGGAGTCAACTTTTATTAATATACCTGCCACACTCGAATCATACAGATGCATATTCTGTATATCACCCAAATCATTAGATATTTGGTTTACCTTTGTAACCAAAGTTGATAGTGGGTCTGTTAGATTAACTACTGTCTTAGCCATTTTTTACCATCCGTCTGCTAGTTTAGTTAGAAGAGTTTTCAAATCTTTCATATCATCTTTTAAACTTTTGATGTCGTTTTTCATTGTATCAAACTCTTCAGTTTTTCTTTTTGAAAGTAATTTTCTTTGTCGAGCTCGCTCTATCTCACTCTTATTAGTATTTAGTATTGCTCCAGTTTCTTGGTCTCTGACCA
>PBVB01000001.1 GCA_002728075.1 Flavobacteriaceae bacterium | reverse complement strand
CCTTTGAATTTTGCCATACAAAGTAAATAGCACTAATTATCTACAAATGCACCCATAAAAATAACCTGAGCCATCTTTCATCTGATGTAGGTTAATCGGATAATCTAAATATTCTGTGAACTCTAATCTAATAATATCACAAAGAGAAAAGCAATCTACATCTGCTAAAATCTTTATGTGATCTATCATTTGTTTAGTAACTTCGACTAGCGAATAAGTACCATCATTATAGATAATTAATTCCATTATCTTTGAAAATGTCTTTCTCTCCATTGATTACAAACATAGACATCTTTCACATGAAAAGCTTTGTAAATATTACAAAAGGATCTTCTATTAGAATACATACCACAATTTCCACATGCTTCTCTACCTTGAGATTTTCTAAAATCTTGTGGTAATCTAAAATCAATCATTTCGCCATTTGAATAAAAATTAGATCGTTTCATTTTCCTTGTCCTCTATATCGCATTTGTTTTTTAGATCTGCCTTGTCGTTTAGATTTATTCATTGTTTTTATTTTAGATCTGCTAGTGATTCTTCCTATTGAAGTACCTTTGTGCTTTTTCTCATACTGAACTGCTTTGCCAAATATATTACCTTTTTTCTTTGACATCTTTAGCTTCTATAATCAATGGCAATGGCTCATTGTAATTAGTTTGCTCTATCTTATCTTTTTGATCTAAATGTTGTTTTCCTAGCCATATCATCATTGGAACTGAACCACCTAAAGCTTTCTCGAATTGTGCCTTTCGTAAACTTATTTTGCCCAGCTCTCGTCCCTTTTTTATATAGTGGACATAACTCCTTTGTAATGTCTTTGTTGAAACACCTACAAACTCTGCAATCTCTTGATATGTACAATGCAATTGCGCTAATTTCTTTATAGTTTCTACATCTACTCTTTTAATTGGTCTTGCCATTTTGTCCTTTTTATGTCTTTTTTAAGATAATTGCAATATGGAGCGTGAGGGTTGGAATCGCACCACCTTATTCATTGAGGGTATCAATAAACCTTCTAAAGCTCACGCAGGATATTTTTGTATTTTATCTCTTATTAAATTAAATAACTTCTTATCAAATAAATAAACATATTTGTATTTACCTTTAGTTATTTTATAGTCTAAGTTGTGATTTTTATCTAATTTTTTGAATCTTATTCTATCTGAAATTGTTTTACTATGAACTTCTTTATCATTCACAATATAAACTTTAGCTTTAGATGTTTCGCCAATATAATACCAATTCATAGCCTGATATATTTTACCTTTATGATCTTGTTCTGGATCCGCATATGATACAATTGCTTTTAATTTAGGATAATCTTTTTTCATCTTTTTTAATGTATATGAAACAATTTTAGATACAGGGTTTTTATGTTGAGCTAATGCAACTCTNACTAATTCTGGACATTCAAAATTATTTATTTGTAAAAATGCACCTGATTTAGGATTAGCACCTAGTCCATATATAANAGATCCTTTAAATTCGCCTTTTTCCCATACTCCGAATCTTACTAATTTAGACTTAGGCATTCGCTTTGAATAATGCCATTTATATACAGAATATTCGCTAGCTTTCTGTGAACAATAATCAATATATAAATCTCTATTCTGCCAATTTTTTTCCACAATCCTCGCAAATCTTTTGTGATGATTCATCTATTTGTGATTGATCTTCTTTATCAGTAGGATTGAATGTATCTACTGACATAAATTTTTTTAATTCTTCTTCTGTAAAACCTAATATAGGCAAACTAAAATTATCTTTTTTTAAATCTTCTATTTCTAAATTTAATAATGGAAAATCCCATTGATTATCTTCCGAAACTCTATTATCTGCGATTCTATATGCTTTTTGTTTCGTTTCATCTAATTCAGCTATAACACATGGAACTTGTTTCAATTCTAATTTTTTAGATGCAAAATATCTNGTATGTCCAGCAAGNATAGTTTTATCTGCATTTATTACAATAGGTTGTTGAAATCCAAACTCTTTGATTGATGCNGCAACTTTGTCAACATTAAGACTCTTTCGTGGATTATTTATGTATGGTGTTAAAGATTCTAAAGGTATTAATTCAATCTTCATAAAAGAATTTTTTCCATTTTTATAATACAGCCTATAGGAAATACATTTCTATCAGAAAAAGTCTCTTCATCAAAGCTAGAAAAAGTTTTTAATTCTTTCTTATCTTTACTAAATACATAAGCATTAGTTGTCATTTGAGCTGGTTTCATAGCTTTAAATTCTTTTTCTGAAGCATGTCCTGAATCTCCTAAAATATCGTGCCATATGATTGAATAAAAATAATATTTCTTTTTATTGATTTCAATGTGCCTGTATTTCGCTTTTTTCTTTTTCATTATCTAATACTANTTGATGTTTTTCATCATATACATCAACTTTATAATATTTTCCATCTTTCATAAATTTTTGTATATTTCCATCTCTAGCATAGTGCACATATCCTAAATCTTCCAATCTTTTNACTAAATCTGGAATTTCTTGTTTTTCGTCATTTTCCCATCTATGTTGATTTAGCCATGTCGTAAAATGTGGTATAAATGTGTCATCTTGTATATTTCTAGTTTGATTATTGTATGCATTTATAAGCTCTGGCGTATCTGTTTCTTTCAAAATACCTTTAGACCATAGCTTCAGCCAGATTTTATGAGCTTGAAATTTTGAGCCTTTTTTTCTNTTTAAACTACTCCATAGATTCTCNAANACAGGATCATATTTATTATTATTAGGTATAGGATTAGGTATAGGTATAGGTGCTTGATTTTTGCTTCTAGCAAGACCACCTTTTCTGCCTGACTCCGATCTTTTTTTATATTTTGCTGTCAAATACTCGTGTTCAGCTGTCAATCTTTTATGAGTCCAATTATATTCTTCTTTATTAAATACAAAAAATTCTCTTAAAATATCATCAACTATAAATTCACATTCAGCAGTTCTACATTGACAGATAATTCTAGCTGATTCTGTTGTAAAAGGTTTTGCATTTTTAGTCCAAGCAAAACATAATAATCTAATATATATTCCTACTTGTTCATTTGTAAGATGTACTGTTTCAGCGGCAAATGTATCTGTAAATAATTGCAATGCGTGAAACTTATTCTTTGATTCCTCCATAAAATATATCCTCCCTTTCTAATTGAATTATATTTAAGTTTGTTTCTTTTAGTAATTCGAGCTCTGTTCCAAATAGATGCTCAAATGCTTTACGATTCAAATGTACAGATTGATTTCCTATATTGTGATGTTGAGGACATAATGGAATTGTATCATCATGGCTAGGCCTTAATGAAAGTCCTGTATGCTTTCTAATATGATGAATTATCGGATCTGAAAATTTTCCATATTTAGTTTTACAAGCTATACAACCTATCTGNTTTAATTGATCGAATCTTTTTTTATGTTCTTTTTTCATATAACGTTTTTAATCTTCTTCCATCAAAATAATAACCACTAATTACTCTTTTTCGTTTTATTTTTTTTGATTTTTTTTTTATTGGTTTTTTTTTCTCCATACTCGTTATATCCGCTTATAATTTTACCTCTAAAAGTATCAAGCCATTTACAATGCTTTTGCCATTCTTTTTCATTCATCTACAACTCTCCTAATCTCATCACAATGTTGTTTAATTTTATTTAACTCTTCTGTAATTTTAACTTGATAAATTGTATTTTTTGAAACATCTTCAACTTCAACTAATTGATTAAGTCTAATCATTCTTAAAAGTCTTTTAAATGCTCTTCTAACATGCATATCATTCATATCAGAAACCATTATCCATTGATTTTTAGACCTTGAAAAATAATATTCTTCTGGAGTAGCCTGTTGAGTTATGTCATCTTTTGTATAATNTAAAAATTTTTCACTCATAATAAATTACCTTGATTCTTATCAGCTTCTTTATAAGGTTTCCATTCAAAATCAATCAATCTGTAAGATTTATCATTATACTTACTTTTAAATGATTGATCTGTATAGATCCTAGCTTTTTTTAGATTTTNATATGGNATAAACATATATTCTTTTCCATGAACAATACCTATAGATTCTTTTTTTCTTAACGCTTTTTTATAAATATGTTCTCGGATTGAGACTTTGCCCAACCATATCTTTGTNACTTCTATCTTTATCATNTTTTNGCTCCCTGTTTATTTTAGTTTCTAGTTCGTTCAGATTTNTANAATGTTTTTCTTTTANAGCTGGGTGTATATCTGAACTTTNNATTACACCATANGGATCNCCATTNTGAAATTCAGAAACATTTATTTTATAATGATTNCAAAATTTCANNAGNTTTGTACTNGGNATNCCATTTGCANNTTTTTCATANTTNTGAANTTGTTGNAATGTAACTCCTAANACNTTTCCANCTTGTGTNTGNGTNTTNTTTTTAGATANTCNTTGAGCATATAGCATTTGAGCTATCTGTAGTTTTTCCATTGTTTTTCCTGATTGTTAGGTGGCGAGAAATCGGAACTCGCCACGTTATTAACTAGAAAGGGAACATAGATTTTTAAGAAAAAAATTTTACGTTCTCTTTCGTGATTATCCGATTTTATCATTATTAGCAATCTATAAAAAATTTTTACGAAAGATTCAATCTATTATTGATTTGAAATTATTACTAATTTTCCACTAACCATTGAATTTTTTATCGTATTTACGTTGATTTTATTGAGTTTTTTACGGTTTTAATGTGCATTCAATTTGATACAAATAATTCATTAACTAACAAAAGGAAACATATGAAACACTATAACTTATATACAAAAGAATCTTTTCAAGGAAAAAATCTTGAAAGATTAGAAGCTACTAAATTGACAGGTGGTTTTTGCACATTCAATCAAGCTAGAAAGATGGGAGCAAAAGTTATCAAGGGATCAAAAGCAGTAGCAAGATTAACTAGATTAGTTCAAGATTCTGGCAAAGATTCAGAATTTAGAAGCTATCCTGTTTTTCATCAATCACAAATTCAACTTAAATCGGAGGATAAATAATGATTTATAGAGGATATGATATAGAGGAGACTCCATTTGGAGTCTCTATCTACCAAAAAATGCCTTCAGGAGAAATGCGATTTATTAAAGAAGTAGATACTCTTGAAGATGCACAAGAAATTGTAGATGAAGAACAAGAAATTTTATCAAAGCTTTATGATCTACAAAAAAAAAATAAAAAAAAAACTAACTAGAGAGGACTTATGAAAAAAGTAACAACTACATTTTATCTAAATGGCAGAACTAAAACTTTTAATTCTGATTCAGAAGCAAAGAATCTTGAAAAGTTTTTAGATGAATATTCTGAAGCTACTCCAGAATTATATCAATCAGATAAAAATAAAATTGTGACTGCAATACAAAGAGATGGAAATACTACGTTAAATTTCATTTATAGACAAAATTATGAAATTACAGATTTCCTAAATTGTAACTTTAAATCTAAAGGAATTATATGATTTATTTAGATGAAGCAGAAATAGTTTCTGTAAATAAACCTTATGAAGATGGAAAGAAAAGCAAAAAGCTAATGGTTGAACATCATCTTAATTGTAAAGGCATTACTCTTAAAAAATTAATTCCTTTATTAGAAACTTATAGTGAATCAATCGAACATTTCGATCATAAGGTAAAATTAACAGTTGAGTTTATAGAACAAGACAGATGAAACTCTTTCCTATAATAAAAAAATATATAGCTCTAGCATTCGTGCTAGGGCTATCAATCGGAATGATAATCGGAGTAATTATATGAAAATAAAAATAAATAAAGGTAAAGATAGAGATCAATATATTATCTATTTTGGAGCAGAAATATTTAATGCTTATTACGATAAAGAATATCCAAGAATAGGACAATGGACTCTTCATAAATACCACCCAGAACATAGTAATTCTATCTTTAATATGTATTACCCTTGTGGTCTTGATATTAAATTTAAAGATTTGAAAGAAATCAAAAAATATATAAAGGATAGAAAATGGCTATAGATTGGAAAGATAAAAGAATCGAAGCGATCAATAAAATTGTAGAAAGAAAAAATTTAACTTGTTCGCCAGATAGTCCTTATTTTGATGAAGTAATAGATATTTATAATTCTGATGCTAAATCATTAAAGGATTTTAAACTAGAGAGGAAAAAGAAACATGAAGCTGATAAAAATATTTTTGATGCTATTCTTAGCAAGTTGCACTTATAAGCCTGTTATTGATACGTCAGGAAGAAGCGGAACATTTGATTATTCTAAATCAGATGAAATAACAAACGATCTACAACACTGTGAATATTTAGCTAAAGATAATACAAATAATATTCTTGAAGGAAGTAAATATGTATGGAATTATTATTTAAGAGCTGGCACATTATGGTTGAGTCCAAAGGCAGAATATGATTACCCTAAACTTTACAGAAATTGTATGAAAAACAGAGGACACTCTGTACTTAACTAGGAGGAAATATGTCAAGTAAAGTATATAAAGATAAACACAATAATATAATTAAATTTAATCCTTACGAAAAAAAAAGAAGATATGAAGTCAATGGCGAAATTATGAATGGTTGTACTTCTGTTATTGATCCAAGATTTGGTAAAGATGGATTAGTAGGTTGGGCTAAAAAGAAACCTATTGAAGCAGTAGAATGGCAAATGAGTGATGATGGATATGCTATTGACGAAATAAATAAATATACTTCAAGTCTTAAAGATAAGGTAAAAGAACTTTCAGAAAGAGATGCTAAAACAGGAACAATGATGCATCAACTTTGTGAAGATTTAATGCACAAAAAGAAAATAGTTATACCTAAATCAGAACCATTAAAAACAATGTTCAAAAAATTTAAGGTATGGTGGGGTAAAATGAAATATGAAGTAATTCATACAGAAAGAACTTTTTATTCCGAAGAACTTCAATCATGTGGTACAGTTGATTTAATATGCAAAAAGAATGGTAAATATGGCATTATTGATTTTAAAACATCTAAAACAATTGAATATGCTAATTATCCTGTACAATTATTTGCGTATAAAAAAATGGTTGAAGATAGTACAAACCTTAAAATAGAATTTTTAGGATTATTAAATATTCCTAAAGATAAAGAAGCTCCTATTTCTTTTATGAGTTTCAATGTTGACGATCAAGATTATCTTGAAGCATTCAAATTATGTTTGAAGCTAAAAGAGTTTGAAAAACAACATTCTGTAAAATTAAAAGAATGGAAGCAAAAACTAAAAACCAAAAAAGGAGAATCTGATGCAGTATCAAAAAGCACAGTACAATAACAACTATCAAAAAAAATCAAATGATAGTAATGGAGGATCTGCTAAATTGACAGCCACTAAAAAAGATGGTTGTATTTTAGTAGTAACCTTGAATAATCAAAACCTAGTTTTAAAAGGTTATTATCAAGGTAAAACTAATGAATGGAAATTATTTCCTTATTACGATAAGCGAAAACAAAATCCATCATTCAATCAACCTAAACAATCGTATCAACAAAATAATGATATGGACGATCAGTTGCCACAATCCGAACAAGAATGGAGTCAAGGATCAGCTACTGAATTTAATCCAGAGGAATACGAACATCAATTAGGTGATTAATGAGTGATAAAGATTCATTAGATAAATACATTGAACATAGACCTAAAGTATTTAATTCTGAAATAATTCTAGTCTATCTTAACGCTTTAGATAAAAATAAACTAAAGGCAGAAGAAGAATACGAAGAATGTAAGGATCAAGTACAAGAACAATTAGATTTTATAATTAGTGAAAAGGTTGAAAATACTAAATGCTCAATGGCACAAGCAAAAGTATTAGCTACAAATGATGAAAGATATAAAAACATCAAAGCTGAATATAGAAAAAGAAAAGCTTATTATCTTCTTAAAAAAGTAGAAGCTAATAATGGTCATTCTTATTGCGAGAATCTAAAGCAAGAATCTATCAATCAATTAGCAGTAGATAAATTGACTAGAAATTAATCTTATTGAGGGCGAGAAATCGCCCTTAGTGTCTTGTTACTTCAAAATATGATATGTCGGTATTTTCATCAATAATTTTTGTACTATAATTATAATCTATAAGATTCACATCTGCTCTTTTTTGAACTTGTTCAAGCATATCTTTAACTCTTGGAAAAGTAGGAGTTATATCAATGAATGTAAAAGCAACAAAGTGTCCATAACTAGAATGTGGAGTTTCTAGTTGCATTTCTAAATCTGTAATTACTGCATCAACCATAATGCAATATAGCTTATTTAGAATTTATTTAGTATTATTTTTTTTTTATGATGTCAGCGCCTTTAAGTCCGTAAATAGCACTCACTACACCTATAAACAGAGCTTGGTACCAAAATGGCATGTTATTAAATTGATCGAAAAACTTATCAACCTTTTCCATAATTTCTGGATCATCACTAAAGATACTCCAAATCAATAACATTACAGGCGCCGAAACTAAAATTAGTACGAACTCGTCTTTCCACCCTTGCTGATTATTTTGCATCACAGCTTTTTGATATTCTACTTCTCCATTTGCCATTTTTTCTGCATGACGCATTTCTGCAACAGATTCAAATTCTTTTGCTCTTCTTCTATTAGATGCAATAGACATTCCTGTTTTAATAATGCCAGGTACTAATTTAGATGCAATATTTAACCACATTTTATTTTTCCTTAATCATTTCAATAAGCATATCTATAACATGCTTTGCTTTTTCTAAATCTTTTATCTGATCTTTCTTATCTTTCCACTTAAGATTGTATCTAGTTATATATTTTAAAGCATGAGTTTGACAGGCATTAAAATCATTAGCCATAGAAAAGTCTAAAGGTTGAATTTTGAGCTTTTTATAGTGATCGCCAGCAACTTGTTCAGAAAATGCAGAATCGCTGTTTAAAGTGGCTCTATGGCTGTTTAAAAGGGTGTTTTTAAGCTTATTAGACTTACTCATACAATCTTTTTAATCCAATCGCCTTTATTATTTAAAACCATAGGTAAAAGCCTTGGTATCCCATCTATTATAATTGCGCAACCTAAAATAAAGCGAGTTTTAAAATTCTTGGCATAGTTGAAAGCCATGGACTTTTGATTTATCAAGCACCCTACATTCATTGCAAAAAATAAATTGTCAGGATTTGCCCAATAGCTAATTAAAAATTTCGTATGATAATGACCTTGCACTGCGGAAAGTCCCATAGTTTGAGATACTTTTAAAACATCTGCAGATCTTCCATGAGTAAAAAAACATCTTTGTCCATTTGACATTGTAAGAGTTAAATCATCAACCCACTTCCATTTTTTTGTTCCTAAAAAATCTCCATAGTCTTTTAAAAATTCTTTACTCATTCCAAA
>PBVB01000104.1 GCA_002728075.1 Flavobacteriaceae bacterium | reverse complement strand
TCAAGGCATAATATTCCTGAAAATGCGTATCCTTCTAAAGCTCTTAAAAAAAAGGAAGAGAACATTACCTTAACGTTTAAAAAAGGTGAGATCGTAGCTGTCAACAATATCAAAGCCTCTCCAATTGAAAACATTAAAAAAATTGAAAAAATAGCAAGTAAATTTGGAGTTGGTAGGGATACTCATGTTGGAGATACAATAATTGGAATTAAGGGAAGAGTTGGTTTTGAAGCAGCTGCTCCAATTTTAATAATAAAAGCCCATCACCTTTTAGAAAAACATACCCTTACTAAGTGGCAGTTGATATACAAAGAGCAATTGTGTATAAATTACGGTTTATTGCTTCACGAAGGACAGTATCTTGACCCAGTTATGAGAGACATTGAAAAGTTTCTGATTAGTAGCCAAAAAAATGTTTCAGGTGATGTCTTTATAAAACTCAATCCATACAGGTATGAGCTTATTGGGATTAAATCAAAATTTGATCTAATGGATTCTAAATTTGGAAATTATGGCGAAATGAATAAAAAATGGTCAGCGGATGAGGTAAAAGGATTCATCAAAATACTTTCTAATCAAAATAAGATTTATCAAAAAATAAATAAAAATGATTAAAAAAATTGGAATTGTAGGAGGTTCGGGTTACACAGGGGGTGAATTAATTCGCATACTAATCAATCATCCAAATGTTGAAATTGATTTTGTTTACAGTAGAACTAACGACGGGAAAAAAATCCAAGATATTCATTCAGACTTGATTGTAAAAGACCTTCCCCATTTTAGCAAAAAAGTAAATAAAAATATTGATGTTGTTTTCCTTTGTTTAGGACACGGNAANAGTTCAAAGTTTTTGAAAGAAAANTNTTTTTTAAAAAAAACAGTAATTATTGACTTAAGNAATGACTTCAGATTAAAAAGGAATAATTCATTTAAGGATTTAAATTTCGTTTACGGACTTCCCGAATTACAAAGAGAGAATATTAAAAAAGCTAAGGCTATTGCTAATCCTGGTTGTTTTGCCTCTTTATTGCAATTAGCTTTATTGCCATTAGCTGAAAATGGTTTANTANAAGANGAAATTCATGCAAATGCAACAACTGGCAGTACTGGTGCTGGAGTTGGGATGTCTGAAACTTCTCACTTTAGCTGGAGGAACAATAACCTTTCATGGTATAAAGCATTTAATCATCAACATTTAGATGAAATAATTGAAAATATAAAATTTAGCAAAATCAATTTAATCCCCCAGAGAGGAAATTTTACCAGGGGTATTTTTCTAACATGCTACACNAAATTCAAATATGATTTGAGCTATGCGAAAAAAATATTTGAAGATTATTATAAAGATGAGCCTTTCACAATTATAAGCGAAAATGAAATCACATTAAAACANGTNNTAAACACAAATAATTGTGTTTTACACCTACACAAGTACAAAGAAAAATTACTCATTACTGGTGCTCTTGACAATTTACTAAAAGGAGCATCNGGGCAAGCAATTCAAAATTTGAATATTATAATGGGTTGGAGTGAAAAGTTAGGTTTAGAATTCAAAGCAAATATATTTTAAAATGAAATTATTTGATGTTTATTCTCTTTTTGATGTTACACCAATAAAAGCTAAAGATGTATATGTATATGACGATGCTGGNAATGAATATTTAGATTTGTATGGTGGGCATGCAGTAATTTCTGTTGGCCATTCTCATCCACATTACGTGGAAAACATCAAATCACAACTTGATAAAATNTCATTTTATTCAAATTCAGTAAAAAACCCCTTACAATCCGTTCTTGCTGAAAAAATCAATGAGCATGCCGATCTCNAAGATTATCAGCTTTTTCTTTGTAGTAGTGGGGCAGAATCAATAGAAAATGCACTAAAACTTGCTTCTTTTCATACAAACAAAAAAAGAGTAATAGCATTTAAAAACAGTTTTCATGGGAGAACTTCTGCGGCGGTTGCAGTAACTGACAACCATAAAATAAGTTCACCTTTAAACAAACAACAAAATGTCACTTTTTTAAAATTANATGATTATGAAAATCTTGAAATAGAACTAAAAAAGGGGGATGTATGTGCTGTGATTTTTGAAACAATTCAAGGAGTCGGTGGGCTGGACATGCCAAAAGGGGATTTTATTTGTTATATGGATAGATTATGTAAGCAGTATGGGACATGTCTTATTGCTGACGAGGTCCAATCTGGTTTTTCTAGATCAGGCAAATTTTTTGCTTATCAGTTTAATAATATAGAACCAGATATTATCACCATGGCTAAAGGAATGGGAAATGGGTTTCCTGTAGGCGGAATTTTAATAAATTCAAAAATTAAACCNAGTGTTGGTCTTTTAGGAACAACATATGGGGGAAANCATCTTGCCTGCATTGCTTCAATTTCAGTTTTGGATATTTTAAAAAATCAAAACTTACAGAAAAACGCNAGCTCATTAGAATCTTATTTTAAAAATTCAATTAATTCAATGAATATTTGTAAGGTAAAAGGGAAAGGACTTATGCTTGGTCTAGAATTCGATTTTGAAGTATCTGAGCTCAGAAAAAAACTTGTTTATGAAAAAAGAATTTTCACCGGTAGCAGTAGCAATAAAAATCTTATAAGAATATTGCCACCANTGACAATTAGCAAAAAGCATCTAAATATCTTTTTTGATGCATTAAAAGATATTTTATGAAAAATTTTATTTACACATCTGATATAGTTGACTTAAATAACTTTATAGATAAATCGATAAAGTTGAAGCAATTACCCAATAAGTATTCTATGATGGGAAATAATAAAACTTTGGGAATGATTTTTTTTAATCCTAGCTTAAGGACTAGGCTCAGTACTCAAAAAGCTGCTCAAAATCTAGGTATAAAAACCATTACAATGAACTTTAATGATGAAGGATGGCCAATTGAATTAGAAGATAAAGTTGTCATGGATNAAAACAAGTCAGAACACATTAAAGAGGCTGCAAGGGTCATGTCAATCTATTGTGATNTTATCGCTGTTAGGGCCTTCCCATCTTTAGAGAGCAAAAAAGAAGACCTAGCAGATAAAGTTATAAACGGATTTAAAAGATACGCTAGTGTCCCAGTAATAAACATGGAAAGTTCAATAGCGCATCCTTTGCAAGCACTAGCTGATGCAATCACAATAGAGGAGAATAAAAAAAATAAAACTCCCAAAATTGTTCTCTCGTGGGCACCTCACCCAAAAGCTTTACCTCATGCCGTAGCAAACTCATTTGTTAATATAACCAAAAGAATGGATGCGAAACTTACAATTACTCACCCGGAAGGTTACGAGCTTAACTCTGATATTACAAATGGAGTTTGCGTTACCAATGATCAAAATGAAGCCTTTAAAAATGCCGATTTCATTTATGCAAAAAATTGGTCATCATTTAATAATTACGGTAAAGTGCTTAAAAAAGACCTTGACTGGATGATTACAAAATCAAANATGAATTTAACAAACAATGCTAAGTTTATGCACTGTTTACCAATCAGAAGAAATGTNGTTGCNTCAGACGAGGTGATTGANAGCAATAACTCCTTGATCCTAAATCAAGTTGAAAATAGAATATATTCTNCCCAATCCGTTTTAAAAACAATTNTTGAGAATGGATAAGTTAACAGTTTTAAAGGTTGGTGGCGCAGTCACACAAAATAAATTACTACTTGATAAATTTTTAAATAATTTAACAAAAATCAAGGGTAAAAAAATTTTGGTTCATGGNGGGGGTAGAGAGCTTGATCTTTTTNTAAAAAAGAACAATCATCCAATAAAAATGCTNAACGGTAGAAGGATNACCGATAAAAAAACCNTGGATTNTGCATTAATGATTTATGCTGGTAAAATAAATAAAGAAATTGTAGCCAAACTACAATCTTTAAAAATNAACTCNTTAGGTCTTTGCGGAGCAGATGCAAACTCTGTCCTATGTAAATTAAGAACTAAAAAAGAGTTAGATTATGGNTACGTTGGAGATATAGTTAGNATAAACTCGGTTTTTTTTAAATTAATTTTAGAGAATAAAATCATGCCTGTTTGTAGCTCCATAACTTATGACAAAGACGGGTTGCTANTNAACACAAACGCAGACACNATTGCCTCNGAAATTTCTTGTANTATGTCAAGAATGTATAAAACTGAGTTATGGTANTGCTTCGAGGAAANAGGTGTTTACCAAGATGACAATAAAAAANAAATAATTAACAAATTGGATATNGCTACTTTTGAAANTTTAAAGTCAAAGGGAATTATTTCTAAAGGAATGATACCAAAAGTGAGTAATTGCTTTAATGGGCTTAAAAATGGGGTTTCAAAAGTAATTATTGGTTCTTTAGATGCCATCATAGAAAACGAAACTTACACTGAAATTATTCCGTGATGAAGAATAAGAATCATATAGAACTTCTTAAAGATTTAATTTCTATTCCTTCATTTTCNGGAAAAGAGAATAAAAGTGCGGACAGAATTGAATATTGGTTTAAAGAAAACGGAATAAAGTGCAGTAGACATAAAAACAATATATATGCATTTAACAAATATTATGATAAAAAGAAAAAAACACTTCTTTTAAATTCTCATCATGACACGGTAAAACCNAATGAAGGNTATACTAAAAACCCCTTTANCCCTGANATGTCTAATGGTAAAATATATGGTCTAGGAAGTAATGATGCTGGAGGAGCTCTAGTAACTTTACTTAATACATTTAAGGATTTTTATGATAANAAAAACTTAAAAGTAAACTTAATAATTGCTGCCACTGGTGAAGAAGANAATTCTGGNCCTAATGGACTCAAAAGCCTACTTAGACAAATACCCCCAATTGATTTTGCTATTGTAGGAGAGCCAACTTTAATGAAAGCTGCTGTTGCAGAAAAAGGATTGGTTGTTTTTGATTGTATTNTNANAGGAAAAGCTTCTCATGCAGCTCATCCNAATCCCGAAAACCCAATTTTAAAAATACCAGATATTATAAAAGCTATTGAAAAAATTAAATTCAAAAAGGTATCTAAACTCCTCGGTCCTGTAAAATTGACCATTACTCAAATAAATGCGGGAAATCAACACAATGTCGTTCCATCATCCGTTGAAATGGTCTTAGATGTAAGAGTAAACGAACTATACAGCAATGAAGAAGTAGTAGAGTTAATTAAAGAAAATGTAAATGCCCAAATTTATCCAAGATCAGTAGATTTAAATTCATCTTCAATTTCAGATAGCCACGCAATTGTCAAAGCGGTAAATGAAATTGGTATTCCTGTTTATGGCTCCCCTACTCTTTCAGATCAGACAAAATTATCATGTCCCTCCATAAAAATTGGACCAGGTGATTCATCTAGATCACATACAGCCAATGAATTCATTTACAACGATGAAATTGAGAAAGGATGCGAAATAATGAAAAAACTAATTGAAAAACTACTACTATGAATATGTGGGGAAAAAATAAAAAAGAAGACAATAACATTAAGAATTTTACTGTTGGTGAAGATAGACATTACGATCTTTATTTGGCTGCCTTTATGGGGTCAATATCCCCAATTAAGTCAAGGCCCATCTATTCCATCCCCAAAAACCTAAACGATTCCATCTCATAGGATTTCCCCATCCCCAACC
>PBVB01000103.1 GCA_002728075.1 Flavobacteriaceae bacterium | reverse complement strand
GGATGGATTCTTTCGGAGGAAGATTTTCTTCTAGATAACGGATTAATAAATTTTTTAAAATTTAGAGCTAGCTGGGGGCAAGTTGGAAATGCTGAAATTGGGAATTTCGCATCACGAGGTCTATTTGGTGGGGTTTCATATAATCAACGGCCGGGGATTGCTCCAACTCAGGCTGAAAATGCCCAGCTTTCATGGGAAAGTTCAGCGCAAACAGATATTTCTTTACAATTTGGAGTTTTGGAAAATAAAATTTCTGGAGAAATAACTTATTATAATAAGGATACCGATAACCTTCTTTTTGATCAGCCCCTCCCACTTTCTTCTGGTGCATCAAGCATAACTAAAAATATTGGTAGACTTAAGAATTCAGGTCTTGAATTCCTATTGGATACTAAAAATATTGTAAAGGAAGATTTCAATTGGAAAACAAGTTTTAATGTTGGAATTAATACTAGCGAGGTAGTTACCTTGCCAGGAGGGAATGATGTTATAAATTCTAGAAATATTCTTAGGGAAGGCGAACCACTCTATTCTTTTTACTTACCTGAGTACGCTGGTGTTGATTCTCAAAATGGAGATGCCCTTTATTATTTAAATACAGATGAAAACGGAACATTAAATAAATCTACTACTAACGAATACACTGATGCAAAAAGGATAGTCGCTGGAAACCCGCTGCCTGAATTCATTTTCGGTCTTACAAACACTTTAAACTATAAAAATTTTGACTTCACTTTAATTTTCCAAGGAGAGTTTGGAGCTAGCATATACAACTCTGCTGGCAGATTTCAGTCAGCAAATGGTGATTGGTTTGATAATCAAACAAAAGATCAGCTAAACAGATGGCAAAATCCTGGGGATGAAACAGATGTTCCTCAAGCAAGACTTGGATGGTCAAACGGAACTGGACATTCAACAAGATANCTTGAAGATGGNGATTTTATCAGATTACGTAANCTNACTGTTGGNTATAATTTNCCAGAAAAAATTAATGAAAGATTGAATTTAAAAAATGGCAGGGTCTATTTGTCAGGATTTAATCTTTTAACNTTTACAAATTATTCTGGATATGATCCNGAATCTAGAACAGATGCTGGTGGAATTGGACAAGTATTTTACTCAGCTCCNGCAGCNAGGACAATATCAATTGGTNTAAANTTAGGTTTTTAATTTAATTATGAGAAAAATAAAAGAAANTTTAAAAATAANNATTTGTTTNACCTTATTTTCTTGCGATCAAAAGTTGGATATTGAACCAGCACAAAGTATATCAGTGGACAAGGCTCTTTCGGAAGAAAATACCATTAAAAATATATTAATTGGCACTTATGAAGAAGCTGGTCAAAGNGCNTCNTTTGGTGGCCGAAATCATGTNATATCTGATTTGCTNGGCGCATCTGNTCAGATATCATGGGAGGGGACATTTTTAGAGCCAAGGCAAATTTTTACAAAAAANATNTTAGTTGATAATTCATTTGTTGAAGGATTATGGCAAAATTCATACGAAGTAATAAATCAAGCGAATTTAGTTNTANATAACATAACTGTGATTAATCAAACAAATGAAAGTAATAGAGTTGAAGGTGAGGCCAAGTTTCTTAGGGCTCTNGCTTATTTTGATCTNGTAAGACATTTTGGAGGAGTTCCTTTACGAACAGAGGGAATCGTGGATTACAGCTCTGATCTTAANATNCAAAGAAGCTCNGAAGANGAAATCTATAATCAAATNATTTCAGATTTAAATGANTCATANAACNTANTACCTCNNTCAAANGNTTTTTTTGCAGATAAATATGCTGCNAAAGCTTTNCTTGCNAGAGTNTATCTTCANCGNTCAGAGTATAGCAATGCTTTGGATGCTGCCCATGATGTAATTGTAAATAGTGGTCACGAGTTAGCTGATACTTTTGCCNGTGCATTTAACAACGACGTTGACGGAGTTGAAGATATATTTGCATTTCAAGTAACTAGTCAAGGAGGAACCAACCAGTGTATCATATTTTATGCTTCTCAGTCAAATGGAGGAAGGCAGGGAGATATCACCTTGCAACCGGCGTATTTTGAACTTTTTGGAGACGATTTAAATGATGCGAGGTATTCTTTCAACTATGTTAGTCTTGACAATGGAGGAACCCTTACTTCAAAATTCACAAATCAGTATGGAAATGTACCTGTTTTTAGAATGGCGGAGATGCACCTAATTAGGGCTGAGTCAAATTTTAGACTTTCCAGTTCTAAAGGTATGACACCCCTTTCTGAGATAAATACATTAAGAGCAAGATCTAATGCAAAACCANTATCAGAGCTTAGTGTCGATGTTATCTTTAATGAAAGGCAGCTTGAGCTTGCTTTTGAGGGTCACCTTATACATGATCACAAAAGACTTGGTAAAAATGTTGGAAGTCTTCAATCTAATGANCCAAAATTATTACTGCCCATTCCACAAAGTGAAATGGACAGCAATTCAGAAATGGTACAAAATCCAGGGTATTAAAAAACCCTCAATATAGAGGGTTTATTTTGGTTTAAATTTTGGCCTTTACAATTTGGTGCTTAACTCCTCCATGAAAGTCATTCTCTCGGTCGTTCTGCTATACATCTCAAGAGCATCGTTATAAACTCTAGCGTCTTTTCGATATGCATTCCACCCAAACATTTCATTGTATAAGTCTTCAAGATTTTTATCTGTGCCTTGAAATTCTCCCATTTCTCCAAACTTATCAAAACCTCTACATATTACAAATTCATTGGTATTACCACCCGAAATAACTTTAAATATTCCTGTAATTCCTGTGAAGTTGTGTTTTTCTCTTACCATTTTCATTCTCTGCAAGAAATTATAAACATCTTGGTCATGGCCAGGTTTAATAAATCTTCTTGAAACATACATGTGTTTGAAAGTAGTTTCAGGATTCCAGTTATGAGATACTGCAACTAATCTTCTCCAAACNTTCCATCCATCTTGACTTTCAATATATTGAGAAACATTGTCTCTCCAGTATTTCTGCTGCTTACCATTTGGATTTTGATTGTTCATAAAATCCCAGTCTTTATATCCAACAACTCTTTGATATTGTCCTTGTTTTTCACCATCTCTGTACTGAAAAGTAAAAATAGCGTCTTCAGCAGTTTTATTAAACATTCTTGTTTTTTTNGCAGCTGCTTGCTCAAATTTCTCAGACATTCCTTTTTTTACTTTTAAATCATAAGACATCCATATTTCCTGTGCTTGTACGTTTACGATAGATAAAACAAACAAACAGATTGATAAAATAATTTTCTTCATTTTAAATTGATTTATAGTTAATATCATTTAATTTAAAAAAACAAATTGAATATTTTACCCCCATTCAAATTTTTATTTACCTTCAATAAGAAATAATGGTCTCTAGATTTGAAAACAAAACCATCTTTTAAGGATATAGTTGAAGCAAAAAACAGAATCAGTAAGTTTATTGTAGACACACCAATTATTTCATCCTCAATATTAAATGATTGGTTAGGTCATAAAATATATTTTAAGGCAGATAGTTTTCAAAAAATTGGAGCATTTAAGTCTAGAGGAGCCAGTAATGCTATTTCATGGCTTGTAGAAGAGGACAACAAACCAAAAAAAATAGTTGCAAACAGTTCTGGTAATCATGCTCAAGCTGTCGCCTGGGCTTCACGTCAATTTGGAATACCATCAACTATTTTTATGCCTGAATATGCATCCAAAATTAAAATTCAAGCAACTAGATCGTACGGTGCTGAAGTTGAACTTTCACCTACAAGAGACGAAACTGATGAGAAAGTATTAGATGCTTCAAGAGATAAAGATGTCTTTTGGTTACCACCTTTTAACAACAAGCAAGTAATTGCTGGGCAGGGTACTGCAACTCTAGAGGCGCTTAGAAAATTAAAGTCAGTCGATGCAGTTTTTGCACCTTGTGGTGGTGGAGGACTTTTATCTGGAGCTCTTATTACTGCGAGAAAACTGTGTCCTTCTGCCCAAGTAATTGGTGCAGAACCTCTAAATGCTAACGATGCTGTTCAGTCCGTTAGATTGAATTCAATTCAAAGACTAAAAGGTATTCCAAATACAATAGCTGACGGAGCAATGACTATGGCGGTAGGTGATATAACTTTTGAATTTCTAAAAAAATTAGATGAATTCTATGAGATTGAAGAAGATAAAATTATCTATTGGACACAGTGGTTAAACCACATGCTAAAGATTCAAATTGAACCCACTTGTGCAATGACAATGGAGGCAGCTTTTAGATGGTTAAAAAAACAATCACAAAAAAAAGAAATTCTTATTATTCTATCTGGTGGTAATGTTGATGACAAGACAAGAAGGAAAATTTGGAAACAAAATTACCTTAATATTATGCCAAAAGACCTTTAAGTACTCATTTATGGCGACACAGAATTAATTATTTTTTTGTTTTTTTCAAGCCTTTCATTTAGTTCCTNTAGCCTTATTAGAGCATCATTACCAACTTCTTGATCTGATCTAGATAACATGCTATATAAGTAGTTGTACTGGGCTACTAGCATTGGCTGCATGTAGGTNCCTTCTTTGGTAGTNATATCCTGTTGGGCTTTTAAGACTAAACTTTTCTCTCTTTTGTTCAATTTTTTTTCCGAAAGCATTTTTTCAATTTTATTTTCCAAATTCTTAGCTTCCGAAATCTTATCAATAACTTTAAGTTGAAATAATTCTAAATTTCTAAGATCCTGATTTGAAACAGATAATTTTGGATCCTTGCTTATAATAAATTCTGTCATTAACTTTTTCTCACCTAAAGACAAAACAGCTTTATATTTTCCAGGACAAACAAGAGGTCCATTTTTAAAGGATTTATTCTCATCTTTATCCCAAGATCCTCGATGCCTCATATCCCATCTAAATCTGTTTAAACCAGATTGAATTTTCAAGCTTTTTGTAGTTATAGATTCGTATTGATTCAATGCCATATTATAAGATGTGTCTGTTATATCTTCAGATGATGAATTTGAAAATGAATTTATTAGATTATTGTCTTTGTCATAAAATGAGAGATTTATATTCTCGTATGCATCACTTTCCAGATAATAATCCAAAACCACACTAGATTGAGGGTAAAAATTATTTGAATTCCTTGATGCTCTATACCTATATCTGAAAGTTTCTGAAGGTTTAACTAGATAGGGTTTATCAACTTCATAGTCATGGTGTAAAAAATTAATTCTATCTAAAATCCAAAATGATCTGCCCATAGTTGAAAGGACAATATCATTTCTATGAACTTTAAGATCAGTTATGGGAGTTATTGGAAGATTTTGTTGAAATGACTGCCAATTTTCACCTCCGTTTCTTGAAATAAATATTCCAAATTCTGTCCCAGCATACAATAATCCTTTTTTGTTTGGATCCTCTCTAACNACTCTTACCGGAAAATCTGAGGGAATACCATTCGTTATTAATTTCCAGGTCTCTCCATAGTTGGTTGTTTTATATATATAAGGAGACCAGTCTCCAAGCTGATATCTCAAAACAGTTACAAATGCAGTACTCTGCTCGTGTTTTGATGGTTCAACAGAATCTACTCTGCCTCCTTTTTTTAAACCCTTTGGCGTAACATTTTTCCAACTTTTACCTCCATCTCTTGTAAGATGAATTAGTCCATCGTTCGATCCAACCCAAATCTGCCCTTTTTCAATGTGAGATTCTCTAATAGAATAAATAGTGCTATAGAATTCTTCACCGGTCACATCTCTTGTAATTGGGGAACCNGAAATTACTTGTTTACTTGGATCAAATTCAGTGAGATCAGGTGAAATTTTCTCCCAAGTAACACCTTGGTTTGTGGTTTTGTGAACAAACTGGGACCCATGATAAATAACTTTNTCATCGTGAGGTGAAATATGAATTGGTGAAACTCTTTGGAATCTAAACTTGAGGTCTTTTGGGTTGTGTCCATACATATTAGCTGCCCCAACATAAAACTGCTTTTCTTGACCGGTCTGTTTATTATAAACTCCAAATCTTCCTTTGCAATTCGAATAAACTATATTTGGATTTATTGGATTTGGAACAGCAGGTCCTGTTTCACATCCTCCTGTTTGCATTATCCATGCATTAGGTCCTGCTTGCATTGGGTATGGAGGAAGACTAGGAACTGAAATAGTAGTTGAGTTATCTTGTTGACCACCGTAGAGCCAATACGGATACTGATTATCAACTTCCACTTGATAAATTTCTGCTGTTGGTTGATTAAATTGAGTCGTCCAACTTTTTCCACCATTAAAAGTGATATTAGCACCTCCATCATTAGACTGGATCCAAATGTTGGTGTTGTTAGGGTTAATCCAGATGTCGTGATTGTCACCGTGAGGAGTTCTCATTATTTTCCAAGTTTTACCTGCATCAAGGGACATCATAAATCTGTTTGCGTTGGAAAAAATGATATCCGCATTTTTTGGATCGGCCTCTAGATTACAGTAATAAAAAGGTCTATTAACTANTTCTTTTCTGTGGCTCATAGCTGTGAAGTTNTTTCCTCTATCGTATGATACATAAACTCCACCTTGACTATTTTCAGCCTCAATTAGAGCATAAACTCTGTTAGGATCGGCAGCAGTTGTTGCGAGATCTATTTTACCAACTAATCCTTTAGGAAGCCCTTTTTTTAATTTTCGCCAAGTTTTACCCGCATCGGCAGATTTGTAAATACCACCTTCTTCTGATCCACTAATAATTGTCCAAGGCTTTCTCTCTCCTCTCCAAGAGGCTGCATATATAATATTTGGATTATCAGGTGATATTTCAATATCAACAACACCTATTTTATTAGAAATAAAAAGAATGTTTTCCCAAGTTTTTCCTCCATCTAGAGATTTATATAATCCCCTCTCTTCATTTGGTTGAAAGGGTTGCCCGATAGCAGCAACATAGACTATATCTGGATTTTCTGGATGTGTTTCAACAGCACCAATTTGTCCTACATTTTGAAGACCAATATGCGACCATGATTTACCAGCGTCGGTCGATTTATAAATTCCTTTACCTACAATTACATTAGATCGAATGCCATCGGAACCAGTGCCAACGTAAATTATAGATGGATTTTTTTGATAAACTCTAATTGCTCCTATGGAAGGTGATTTAAAGAAACCGTCACTTATATTATTCCAATTCAAACCAGCATCCGTTGATTTCCACAAACCTCCGCCAGTCGTGCCCATATAAAATGTGAATTGATTATTATTTACACCGCAAACTGATGTTACCCTACCTCCTCTAGTGGGGCCCACATTTCTATATTTTAGTTCCTTGAAAACAGGAATGGATTTGTCCTCAGTCAAAGGTTCTTGTCCTTGAATATTGAGATATAAAAAAGAAAATATTACAAGATTTATTTTTAAAAAATAGTTTATCATGGCTTCTATAGATTTAAATAATATTTCTAATAGATTTAAAGTTAAGGTTTTATATAAAAGTTAATGGATAATTAAATAATTAATTCTTATTCAATTATAAACTTCTGGAGATGCACAGGGAAAATTACTTTTGTCTTTGGTGAGACCTCAGTTACTTTTTTTCGAAATGGGATTAATTTATTTTTTATACTAGCTTCTTGTGAAAAACTGTAAGGCATTCTAAAATTATCCCAATGAGTCGGAATTACTATTCTAGGGAAACCAGTTACAGTTAACAATCTTTCATCATATTTATACATGTTAAATCTAGAAAGATTAACTCCAGCTAGTAATATATCTGGGTCAAGACCTTCAATTTCTCTTTCGATAAAGTTCATAGACCCCATGGTCAAAACCTTTTGATTATTCATCCTTAACATAAACATTAACGATCCCCCTTCAATAAATTGATTTATTCTCAAGGGTGCCACAACGTCGCCACTTTTGTAAGTTTCTGAACTAAAGTAATGTTTGTCGGCTAATGCAGAGTGTATTCCAGGGATTACACGAACAGAGAATCCTTCAAATTGATAATCTTCCCCTCCTTTTACAATGTAAAGTTTATCTTTTTTAACTCCATAGGCTTCCAATATAGAAATAGTTGTTTCCGTTCCAATAATTTTGGCCCCTGTTAATTTTGCAATAAAAGGGACATCAGCAAGATGATCAAAATGTGAGTGATGAATAAAAATAAAATCTGCTTTTTGAATAATTTTTTTAATTAATGTTGTGTCCGATTCGTATATGTCTGTCCTTTTAAAACTCTTTCTTTTGTCTTTAGTGTCTGTATCAGAATTTTTGTTACCTGAAGGAAGTTTTATTGAGGACTCACCTAATTTTATTCTCGAAATATATGGATCAAGTAAAATTGTAGTTTTCCCATCCGTGATTTCAAAACCAGCGGTTCCAAAATATCTAAATTCAAGTGGACCTTTCACGCCTTGCGATAAAACATTAAAGTGAAACCCCATCAAAAAAAATAAAATTAATTTTTTCATTAAGTCTATCTGTTTTTATTTAAGTAATAATAGTTCAAATCATCCGAATTACTCTCAATTATGTCCAAAAAAGAATCACCATTTATGTCAAAGGCTTTAATATCATAGGTGTTAAAATTTTCTTTTTTAATTAATTCTTTTTTCCATCCCTCTTTTCCTAGATTAAAAAAAACTGAATTAGGACTTTTTGAGTTCCCTACCACTATATCGGGGTCTCCATCATTATCAAAATCTCCTACATCAAGAGAGTAAGATAAATCATTTTCTCTATCAAAGTGATCGGATATATTATAGTTCAAACTTTTATCTCCGTAAAAAATTGTGTTCGGAGCACCGATGTTAGCGCAAATTATATCATAAAAATTGTCATTATTTATATCAGCAATTTCAAGTGCTCTAGTATTTTCGTTTTCACTTCCAAAAGGAATTTTTTTATTGAAATTTAATTTACCATCATTTAAATAAATGAAGTTTTGTTGGTTATCTCTATTTGCTAAAACTAAATCAATATCCCCATCAAAATCTATATCAATTGCCTCAACATCAATTGTTGAATCTGATTTTGAACCAAAAAATAAAACTTGATTGAAATAACCATTTCCATCATTTAAACATATTTCATTTACATAACCTCTATTTGTAATTAGAATATCTAAATCATTATCTTGGTCGATATCTGATAATACAATATTTCTGGTTGGTGAGCTCATGCTTCCAAAATTCCCATTAAATTTAAAATTTCCTTTACCATCATTTTCAAAAATATTATTTGGTGCTCTGTCGTTTCCAACGGCGACGTCTAGATCACCATCGTTATCAAAATCGCCTAATTCTGTTGAATAACTTGTACTACTCAAAGTTCCTAAATTCTTTGATACTGTAAAAATNCCTTTACCGTTGTTAAAGAAAACTTTATTCNGTGCTGGCCAGTGTCTTCCGTTTGCAACAANGATATCTATATCTCCGTCTCCATCAATATCTCCTAAATCTAANGAGGCTGTTTTTAGTTTTAAGTCACCAAGTACTAAACGATTACTAGATAGAAAACTACTTTCAGTATTATTTGCTTGAGAAGCACATTCAAAAATGAAAACTAGAAAAAAGAAAATTTTTATAATCTGTTTAGTTCTGTTATATATGTTGACCATAAAAAAATTAAATAAATTCATTTTTTATTATGTTAGATTAAGAAGACATCTGTTACTCAATTTAGTTATATATTTATCAAATATGTATAGATATTCATTTATAATTTTTGTGTTTATTTTTTTTAATTGTTCTGACAATAAAAATAATTTTTTAACTAGTAAAAAATATGTCAATGGCATCAAGAAAAAAGTTGAAATTTTGAGGGATAATTGGGGAATCAATCATATATATGCGGAAAATCAAAAAGATTTATTTTTTGCTCAAGGTTATGCCGCGGCGAAAGATCGCTTGTTTCAATTTGAGATATGGAGAAGACAAGCATTGGGTAATTTATCAGAAATCTTGGGATCTAAGGAGCTTGACAGAGACATTGGTGTTAGATTGTTTAAGTTTAGAGGAAACATGGATGATGAATTAAATCATTATCACCCCGATGGTAAACAAATTATCGAGTCTTTTGTAAGTGGGGTTAATGCATATATTGAAGAAATTCTAAAAACCCCAAAAAAGCTTCCATTACCATTTAAAATGTTGGGGATAAAACCTCAAAAATGGACTCCAGAGGTTGTGATATCTAGACACCAGGGATTATTAGGGAATATCGGGCAGGAGCTTCAAATTGGCAGAGCAGTTGCAATTCTTGGCGAAAAAAAAGTTAAGGAACTTTTATGGTTTCACCCTAAAGAGCCTAAAATAGAACTAGATAAAAAAATAAATAAACAGTTATTATTTGAAAACATATTAAAGCCATATTTTGATTTTAGAAAAGATGTTAAGTTTGAAAAAGANGACCTGGTTGAAAGATATCAAGATAAAGAATCATTTGGAATTGCTAATTTCATAAACGATAAAGTTGAAGATTCGCTACAAATAGGGAGCAACAACTGGGTTGTTAGTGGTTCAAAAACCAAAGATAAAAATACGTACATGGCAAACGACCCTCACAGAAAGGTTGCGGTACCCTCCCTTAGATACATGACTCATTTAATTGCTCCAGGATGGAACGTTATAGGTGGAGGCGAGCCTGAAATTCCAGGGATATCAATAGGACACAATGAATACGGAGCTTGGGGACTAACCGTTTTTAGAACAGACGGTGAGGATTTATATCAATACAAATTAAACCCTAAAGATCCTTCTAAATATTGGCATAAAGGGAAGTGGTTAAAATTTAAAGTCATAGAAGAGGAGATTCCAGTAAAAGGAGAAAGTCCAAAAAGGATTAAATTGAATTATTCAATTCATGGCCCGATAACATATATAAATAAAGAAAAATCTATTGCATTTGGGGTTCGATGTGCATGGCTTGAAATAGGAGGGTCACCTTATCTAGCCTCGTTGAGAATGGATCAAGCGAAAACCTGGGAGGAATTTAGAGAGGCTTGTAATTATAGCAATATACCTGGGGAAAACATGATATGGGCAGATAAAAATGGGAATATAGGTTGGCAATCAGTAGGCATTGCCCCAATAAGAAGAAACTTTAGTGGATTAGTACCTGTACCTGGAGATGGGAGTTATGAATGGGACGGATATTTACCTATCATTGAGAAGCCACATATAAAAAACCCAGCTAATGGATTTTTTGCAACTGCAAATCAAAATGTAATTCCAAGTGATTACAAAAAATGGAATGCAATCGGATTTTCTTGGTCTGACCCCTACCGAGGAGAAAGAGTAAATCAAGTTTTGTCTGAAAATGATTCTCTTACAATGAAAGATATGATAGATCTGCAGGTAGATGTTACATCACTACCAGCTAAAAAACTAATTCCATTTTTAGATAATGTCAATCTAGACATGGAGCTAATAGAATACAGAAATATTTTAAGAAATTGGGATTACAGGCTAACCTCTAACTCTATAGAGGCATCTATTTATGTGTTTTGGGAAAATAAAATTAAAGAAAAAGCTACAAATACTTTTGTTCCAAAAAAAGCCAGACCATATTTGAGTAGCATTCAACTTAAAAGAATAATTGATATCCTCGACAATCCCACCGAAGGTTTCTTTGGTAAAAACCCTATTGAGGCAAGAAATAAATTTATTAAAAAAGCATTTGAAGAATCCATAATGGATTTAAAAAATATGGCCGGAAATGAAACTTTGAAATGGGAATATGGGCAAAAAGACTTAAAGCATATAACCCTTAATCATGCTTTAGGTTTAGTTTCTAATAGTAATTATTCTGACAGTTTGAATATTGGACCTCTTCCTAGAGGAGGTAATGGATATACGCCTAATTCTACAGGTAATAATTTAAACCAATCTAGTGGAGCCACCTTTAGAATAATAACTAATACTGGAGACTGGGATAAAGCTGTAGGGACCAATTCACCCGGGCAGTCAGGCGACCCTAATAGTCCATTTTATAAAAATTTATTCAAATCATGGGCTCANGATGAATACTTTCCTCTTTATTATTCTAAGGATAAAGTTTTGACCTCAACTTATAAAAAAACCNTTCTTTTNCCAGGGTCNAACTAAAGTGTGATGGATTCNAACATTAAANCAAANATTTTAGTTGACGCTGTAATNACATGGGTTGATGGATCAGATAAAGNTTTAATCAAAAAAAAGGCAAAGTACTTAAANAGTGAAAAAGAAAGTAAAATNCAAAATGTAAAAACTAGGTACAACCAAGTAGGNGAGATNGAATTCGTAATAAAGTCCATAATCAAATTTGCTCCATTTATTAATAATATTTTTATTGTAACNGANNNCCAAANTCCCAAGATAATTGATNANTCAAATAGNTGGAGAAAGGAGTACAGAGANAAATTAAANGTNNTAGATCATAAAGNAATTTTTAGAGANTTNATTGAATTTCTNCCAACATTTAATAGNACAACNATTGAAACAATGCTNCATTNCATTCCANATTTGTCAGAACATTTTATTTATTTCAATGATGATATGTTTNTAATTAANCCAACAAANATTTCNGATTGGTTTAAANATGGNANACCAATTGTNTCTGGTAAATGGAAAAAANTNCCNCAAAAAATNTGGTATTACCNATTNAAATANTTGTTNTTTCCTTGGACTTTAAAAAGNGCTGGATTTAAATATTCTCAGGCTCATTCAGCACAAATAGCNGGATTTAAAGNAAAATATTTTCTNACNNATCANAAGCCNAGACCNCTTNTNAANTCNCANTTTTTTAANNACATNTCNNANGAAAAAAAANATTTAATAGATCAAATAAAATATAGATTTAGAAATTATAANCAATATTATTCTTATTCTTTAGTTTGGCACAAGGCCATAAATAACCAATCTCTNATTCTAAAANAAAACAATGATTTATTGGAAATACANCGNCCNCATAAAATNGGATNTAAAANAGTCATTTCACTTTTANANAAAAANGAATCTNACAATTCNGTTTTTGCATTAAANATTCAAAGTTTAGATCTTGTNAANNNTANTGATTTAAAAATTATTTTGGNTTGGTTGAAAACTAAAACCAAAATTAATTTGAAGTGATGACTTTTTCTAACGCCTTAAATGCACTTGACAAATTTTCAGTTATATCAGATGCGATCAGAGAATTAACATGTGATTTTTTAACTGCTATGTCAGCTGACAAGCCGTGAAGGAAAACTCCAGAAATCATTGCATTGAACGGT
>PBVB01000102.1 GCA_002728075.1 Flavobacteriaceae bacterium | reverse complement strand
AGCAAATAAAAAAACCTCAAATTCAGAAAAATTTGAGGTTTAAATTCTAAAAAGAATTGGTAATGATTATTATAAATCTATGAACAATAATTTCAAATTGCAAGTAATAATATTTTTAATTATTTTTTTAAATAATCGTCAAAAATTGATGTGTAATTTTGTAATATTAACAAAAAAGAGGTTTTTGTTTTACAAATTATTTAATTCATTAGTAAAAATTGATCATTTTTTTTATTTTTAAGTATGCTTTATAGAAGTGGATGTCCTATGTGTAATGCTCTTGATATTGTCGGGGACAAATGGTCATTGATTGTTATTAGAGATTTATTAGGGGGCAAAACTACTTTTAAAGAATTTATGAATGGGCCTGAAAAAATTGCTTCAAATATTTTGTCACAAAGACTCAAATGGCTCAAAAATCATGAAATTTTGGATTTTAGGTACCGTAAAGATAACAAAAAGGAAAAATGCTATTATTTAACCAATAAGGGTATCGACCTTTATCCTGTAATGAGTGAATTGATGTTGTGGAGCGCCAAAAACGTAAATAATGAATTTAATGATCGCGGGAAAGATGTTATTAAAAAACTTAAAAATGATAAAGAGGCCAGGATTGAGGAAGTAACTCAAAATTATAAGAAAATTAAATCCAAACTTCAGATCAGTTAGTTTTGAATGGTTAACTAACTAATCCAAAAACTTCGATGTTGTTTTAATCTGCTTATTTATAGCTTGACTAAACTCTTTTTTTAATCTTGATACAAGATTTTTAACTGACGGACTGTCATCGATTGCAGTAACACCTTGTCCTGCCGACCAAATTGTTTTCCATGCTTTTGCTTCTTCTTTCGCTGCGTCAAGTTCGTTGCCTAGATCCATTTTTTTTGTGTTCTTCCACATTTCTTCAGTTATCCCCACAGCCTCTAGACTGGGTCGTAGAAAGTTAGCATTAACACCTGAAACCGCAGCGGTGTAAACAATATCTTCTGCTTTACTATTTATAATCATTTCTCTATATCCATCATCTGCTCTACTTTCATTGGTGTTAATAAATCTAGTGCCCATATATGCATAGTCAGCTCCCATTTGTATTGCTGCAGCTATATCAACACCGTTGGTTATGCACCCAGAAAGAATAATTGTTTTGTCAAAAAAACTTTTAATTTCGTTTATAAGAGCCATCGGATTAATAAATCCCGCATGGCCTCCTGCTCCGGCAGCGACGAGAATCAATCCGTCAACCCCAGCTTGGGAAGCTTTTTCAGCATGTCTTCTTTTTATGATATCATGATATACATATCCTCCGTAGCTATGAACAGAATTAACTAAGTCTGGCACCGCTCCCAATGAGGTTATTATTAGGGGTACTTTATGCTTGACACATATCTCGAGATCTGGTTTAACCCTTATGTTCGTCGGGTGAACAATTAAATTAACTCCGAAAGGGGCTGCTTTTTTACCAGTTTCTTTCTCAAAATCTGCGAGCTCTTGTTTTATTTGAATAACCCACTGTTCAAATCCTTCTGATGTTCTATTATTTAATGCTGGGAATGTTCCAATTATTCCATTTTTACAACATTCTATTACCAATTTCGGTCCAGAAATCAAAAAAAGAGGTGCTGCAATTACAGGCAACTTTAAGTTTTCAGATAATTCTGTATTCATTATTTATGGTTTATATTTGAGAAAGATAGTTTCTTTTGACTAGTTTTTTAAATTATTAAATAAATTTCATGAAACTTATTTTTATTCACAAATGGAAACAAAATTAAATAAAATTGAAGCTCGTGAAATAATGCCTGGCTGTCATGGTAAAGTTGTTCATGGAGAAAAAATGACATGGGTGTTTTGGGATATTGACCAAAATGCAATTATCCCAGAACACAACCACCCTCATGAACAAATAATGCATGTTGTTGAAGGCACATTTGAGTTCACGTTAAATGGAATTAAAAAAAATTATGACCCGGGTAGCATAGTTCATATTCCCTCAAACAAATACCATTCCGGGAAAGCTATAACCAAATGTAAAATAATGGATGTTTTTAGTCCACCAAGAGAAGAATACTAAAATGAGAATTGATTTAAATGGCAAAAAAGCTTTGGTTGGTGGAAGTACCGGTGGAATTGGTAAAGCTATTGCACTAGAGCTCTCAAAATGTGGTGCAAATGTGACCTTAATGGCAAGAGATAGAGAAAAATTAAAAAATACTATATCCGGTTTGTCAAAAAATAAAAATTCAAAACACGACTATTTAGAAGTAGANTTTAATAATTTCAATNATTTAAAAATAGTNACCGCANATTTTTTTGAAAAGAACACAATTGATATTTTAATAAATAATACCCAAGGTCCCCCTGCTGGAGGGTCACTGGAAAAAAAAATAGCAGATTACCAAAATTCATTTGATTTACTTTTCAAAACCCATGTGTGGACAACATCTTTAGCTCTAAAAGGGATGTCACATAAAAAATGGGGGAGAATAATAAATGTTGCTTCAATGTCAGTTAAGGAGCCTCTAAATTACCTTGTTCTTTCAAACAGTATGAGAGCTGCTTTAGTTACCTGGGCAAAATCACTTTCTTTAGATGTAGCCAAAGACAATATAACTGTGAACAACATATTAACAGGGTATTTCGATACGGATCGAATTAAAAAATTGAATTTGGAAAAAGCAAAAAAAATGGAAATCAAACCCAGTGAAGTTAGAAAGGCAATGGAAGAAATGGTGCCTATGAGGAGGATTGGAAAACCAGAAGAGTACGGTTACCTTGTAGCTTTTTTGGCTTCAAATTTTTCAAGTTACATTACAGGTGTAAACATTCCAATTGATGGAGGACTTATAAAATCTCTTTGAAATTCTTGTAGCACCTCTTTTTTTTTTATTTTCGAAACTAAAAATAAAATCATTAAAAAATTTTCAACCTTTTATTTAATATTACTGTTTACAAGTATATCGTTATATGCTCAAGAAATAGAGCATAATGCTTGGAATGCAACTTTTTTCGACCTTTCACTATCAAGCTCTGAAACTATTAGACCTGACTACATAAGATTAGAACTGCATAATAGGACCAAAAGCTTTTATAATATTAACGATCAAATACTTATAAGACCTGCATACAATCTTAAAATAAACGAGTACTCGAATATTTCAATTGGTTATACCTATATATCAACAAATCAAAACCAAGGAAGAATAAATGAAAATAATTTTTGGCAGCAGTACAACTTTTCTATTCCTGTAAAAAAAATAAAATATTTTGGGTGGATTAGATTGGAGCAAAGATGGATAAAAAAACCAATTACATCTGATAATAAATTTTATTCATTAAAGTACAACCGTGAATATAATACTAGAATAAGGTTTAGGGCGGGTTTTGAATTCCCTTTAGTTGACAACGTTACAAAAGATTTAAACTTCATTGTGTTTAATGAAGTTTTCATGATATTGGAGAGTATTTATCCCTATAATTTTAACCAAAATTGGACATTTTTTGGATTTAAAAAACGATTAAATAGTAAAGCTGTATTGCTTTCTGGATTTCAAAGAAATTCTATATTCCGGGGTGGTGACTATCTTCATAAAAATATATGGTCATCCATCCTCTTCTACAAAATATAAAGTCAGTTTTTATTATAAGTATGCCATATGACCTTATAGTGAATTGCAATTAATTTTTTATCTTCAATCATGTTAAATTGTATAACATTGTCNAAGTAATTTAATGTCATTATAATGAAAGAATTTGAAGCGAATCACTCCTCTAATGGAAGCAATGGGGTATCAAAAAATGGAAAATGTCCATTTTCAAGTAATATTATAAAACAAGCTGCTGGAGGTGGTACTAGAAACCACAACTGGTGGCCTAATCAAATCGATCTCAGTATTTTAAGGCAGCATTCATCTTTATCAAATCCAATGGAANAGNACTTTGATTATGCCAGTGAATTCAATAAAATAGACTTAAATAATTTGAAGAAAGAAATAAATGAACTGATGACGGACTCTAAAGACTGGTGGCCAGCTGATTATGGTCATTATGGGCCTTTCTTTATAAGGATGGCATGGCATAGCGCAGGAACTTATAGAATTGCCGACGGTAGAGGCGGAGCCGGAACAGGAACACTAAGATTTGCTCCTCTTAATAGTTGGCCTGATAATCAGAATCTTGACAAAGCAAGNCTTCTGCTTTGGCCAATAAAACAAAAATATGGTAAAAAACTATCGTGGGCTGATTTAATGGTTTTAACAGGAAATTGCGCTCTTGAATCAATGGGTTTTAAAACTTTTGGCTTTGCTGGGGGTAGAGAAGATACCTGGGAACCTGAAGAAGATATTTATTGGGGTTCAGAAAAAGAATGGTTAGCGGATGAAAGATACACTAAGGAAAGAGAATTAGAAAATCCTCTCGGTGCAGTACAAATGGGCTTAATATATGTTAACCCTGAAGGGCCTAACGGAAAGCCAGACCCTTTGGCAGCAGCAGTAGATATNAGAGAAACTTTTGGCAGAATGGCAATGAATGACGAAGAAACTGTTGCTTTAATTGCAGGGGGACACACATTCGGTAAAACTCATGGTGCTGCTGATCCTGAAAAATATGTAGGTGCAGAACCGGCTGGAGCTTCAATTGAGGAGCAGGGTCTTGGATGGAAAAATAACTTTAATAGTGGTCACGGAGTGGATACAATTACAAGTGGTCTGGAGGGTGCTTGGACTACAACACCAATTAAATGGAGCAACAACTATTTTGAAAATTTATTCAATTATAACTGGGAACTCACAAAAAGTCCTGGAGGGGCTTTTCAATGGAAACCTGCTAATAATGAAGGCCAAGGAACCGTTCCAGATGCACACGATCCAGAGTTAAAACACGCTCCAATGATGCTTACAACAGACTTGGCGCTAAGAGAAGATCCTGCATATGAGAAAATTTCTAGAAGATTTTATGAAAACCCTGACCAACTTGCCGACTCATTTGCAAGAGCCTGGTTTAAACTCACCCATAGAGACATGGGGCCCGTAAGTCGATATTTAGGAAGCGATGTTCCAAAAGAAGAATTAATTTGGCAAGATCCTGTACCTATTGCTAAGTATGATCAAATAACTTCAGATGATATTGATTCTCTTAAAAATAAGATTATACAAACTGGAATTAATTTAAACAAACTGGTTTCTACTGCTTGGGCCTCTGCATCAACTTTTCGAGGCTCCGACAAAAGAGGAGGAGCTAATGGTGGTAGAATAAGACTATCTCCGCAAAAATTATGGGAAGTGAATAATCCTGTGGAGCTTGAAAAAATATTATCCGTTTATGAGAATATAAAATCTGATTTTGATAGCAACAATGGCAATAAAAAAGTTTCAATCGCAGACCTGATAGTTTTGGGTGGTTGTGCAGCTATAGAACAAGCTTGCAAAAACGCTGGGATGAACCATAAAGTCGAGTTTACCCCTGGAAGAACCGACTCAAGTCAAGACCAAACTGATGTGAGTTCTTTTGCAGTTTTAGAACCAAATGCAGATGGATTTAGAAATTACGTAAAACATGATTTTATTGTTGCGTCAGAAAAATTAATGATTGATAGAGCACAACTATTAAATTTAACTGCACCTGAAATGACTGCATTAATTGGTGGGATGAGGGTACTCAACACCAACTTTGATGAATCTGATTTTGGTGTTTTAACTGAAAAAAGTGGCACACTTGATAACGCATTTTTTAGAAATTTGTTAGATCCAAACATCATTTGGAGTTCAAATGGTAGTAATTATGACGGTGTTGACCGAAAAACTGGTGTTAAAAAATGGTCCGCTACCAGAGTTGATTTAATTTTTGGTTCAAATACAGAATTGCGTGCATTATCAGANGTCTACGCTTCAGACGATGGAAATGAACATTTTGTCAAGGACTTTATAAAAGCATGGATCAAAGTAATGAATCTAGANAGATTCGATTTAAAATAAATTTATTTTAAAATTTAAATCCCCCTTCAAGGGGGATTTTTTTATTGATTAATTTCTAAATTCATATCTTGTTTAAAATCATAGATATGAACAAATTACACTTTTTATTACTAATNTTTTTTGTATCCTGTAGCTCTCCAAATTGCGATATCGTAATTCACAACGGAACAGTCATAGACGGAACAGGAAGTCCTAGATTTATAGGAACTGTTGCGATAACGAACGATAAGATTGTTTACGTGGGGCCTAAAAAAAATTTTAGTGCAGAAAAAACAATAGACGCTANNAATAAGATTGTCAGTCCTGGTTTTATAAATATGCTTAGTTGGGGTTATAATACCCTATTAGAAGATGGAAGATCACTAAGTGACTTAAAGCAAGGGGTGACTTTAGANATCTTTGGTGAAGGAAATTCTCCTGGCCCAGTAGGAAAAATTGGAGGCAAAGATTTTATTGGATTTGGCGATGCAATGGAAAAACTTGTAAAAAATGGTGTGAGTCCAAATATTGCTTCCTTTTTAGGTGCTACTAACGTAAGAAAACTCACTGTNGGTTACGAAAACAGAGATGCAACNGATGTTGAATTAAAAGATATGGAACAAATTGTTGAAACAGGAATGAAAGAAGGGGCTCTCGGTATAGGNTCATCTCTAATTTATGCTCCTGCTGATTATGCTAATACAAATGAATTAATCACAATTTGTAAAGTTGCATCAAAATTTAAAGGTAAATATATTTCCCATATGAGAAACGAGGGAAGAAATGTTCTTNAGGCCTTAGATGAATTAATTACAATTTCTAAAGAAGCAAATATTCCNGCCGAAATTTACCATCTTAAAGCATCCAGAAAACCAAACTGGTTTTTGCTTGATAGCATAATAAANCGAGTAGAAAAAGCAAGANAAAATGGACTGAAAATTACTGCGGACGTTTATACCTATCCTGCAAGTTCNACTGGTTTAACTGGAGTNATTCCTACCTGGGTTCAAGAGGGAGGCCATAGGGCTTGGATTGAGCGTATGAAAAGTAAAAAAGTGANAAAAAGACTTCTCAATGATATTAGAAAAGAATTATCTGAGCAGCCACCNGATGGAATTTTAATGGTGGGNTTTAAAAATGATTCCTTGGACAAAATATATAGAGGTAAAACAATAGCTGAAGCNTCTTCAATGAGAAATCAAAGTCCTGAAGAAACAATAGTAGATTTAGTGATAGAGGATGATAGTAGAATTCAATGTGTTTATTATAGCATGTCAGAAGAAAATTTAAGAAAGAAAATTTCTCTTCCATGGGTTTCTTTTTGCTCAGATGCGGGTTCTTACTCGGACATTGAAAAAGATTTCAGAACACACCCAAGAGCATTTGGAAGCTTTATAAGAGTAATTGGAAAATTTTCACGTGATGAAGGAGTTCTCACCCTCGAAGAGGCAATTAGAAAGCTAAGTGGATTCCCAGCTAAAACACTTGAATTAGACAGAAGAGGAACTATTGAAAATGAAAACTTTGCAGATATAGTGATTTTTGATCCTAAAAAAGTTAGAGATTTGGCAACTTTCAATGAACCTCTTCAATTTGCCGAAGGGGTCGAGACAGTATTAGTTAATGGTCAAGTTGTTTTAGAAAGTGGCGAACATACAGGAATATTTCCTGGTCGATTTGTTAAGGGTATAGGTAAAGATTTATAAGTGAAAATAGATAGCGGAGCTGTAATAAAGAAAAATAAAAGGTATAGTCTTTGGAGAATTTGGAATCAAGATCTTCCTAAGATTTTATATATAATGTTAAATCCGTCTATGGCTAACCATATTGAAGATGATAGTACGGTAAGAAGACTAAATTATTTCACCAAAAAATTTGGTTTTGGAGGTTTTTACGTTGGTAATATATATCCCCACATCACTCCTTTCCCAAAGGTTCTATATAGTCTAAATCTAACCTATAGCAAAAAAAACTATTTTTATTTAAATTCAATGATTGAAAAAAGCGCAAAGATTGTTTTTGCATGGGGAAATTGTAAGGAAAACCCATTATGGATTGAGAATATGGTAAAAGCTCCACTTTGCTTTGGACAAAATAAAAATGGGTCTCCAAAGCATCCCCTCTATCTTCCAAAAAACACACGCCTTATTTCTTTCTTTTAAGGCACAGTTTTAAATCCAGAATAAAATAAAAATTAACTACAAAGATTAAATGATTAATTAAATTTGTTTTCAAAAAAAATGGCTGAACTAAATATAAAGGAACTAAAAAAAACTTACAGTGGCGATATTTTAGCTATGGATGACATATCTATCACTATCAAATCTGGTATGTTTGGCCTTTTAGGCCCTAATGGTGCGGGAAAATCAACTTTAATGAGAACCATTGCTACACTTCAAAAACCAGACTCAGGGACGATTAATTTTAATGATATAGACGTTCTTGAATCCCCCAAGGAATTTAGAAGTCAACTTGGTTATCTCCCTCAGGAATTTGGTGTTTATCCCCGAATAACAGCTGAACAGCTTTTGAATCATCTTGCTACTCTAAAAGGAATAAACAACAAAAATGAAAGAAAGGAGTTGGTAGATTATCTTCTTGAAAGAACCAATCTTTATGATAAAAAAAATAAAAGTGTTAAAGGATTTTCAGGAGGTATGAAGCAGCGTATTGGAATTGCTCAAGCCCTAATAGGTAATCCTAAAATATTAATTGTTGATGAACCAACAGCAGGTTTAGATCCTGGAGAAAGAAATAGATTTTATGATCTTCTCTCAGATGTTGGTAAAGACGTAATAGTAATATTATCTACCCATATCGTTGACGATGTCAGAGAGTTGTGTACAGAGATGGCAATTATGGATTTTGGTAAAATTGTTTTTAAGGGGAAACCTCAAGATGGAATTAGTGAACTCGATGGAAAAGTTTTTGAAAAACACATTAAAAAAATAGAACTTGAAAAATATAAAAAAGAATTCAATGTCATTTCAAATAGATTAATTGGTGGAAACCCTGTAATTCATGTATTAGCAAACAAAGCAGATAAAACATTTAAAAAAATTGAACCTACACTTGAGGATGTGTTTTTTTCAAAATTATCTAAAAATAAAATTTAAATGTTTAACTCATTTCTAAAGTCTGAACTTAAATACACCCTAAAACAACCCATGGTGTATTTATTTTTTCTGATTGTTTTTATTTTAAGTTTTGCAGCAACTTCCTCTGATAATGTTACAATTGGGGGTTCAATTGGAAATGTAAAAAGAAATGCTCCTCATATCATATCGGTTTTCACAAGTACTTTAACAATCTTTGGGTTACTATTTGCTGCAGCTTTTTTTAATAACGCAGCTTTGAGGGACTTCAAATATAATTTTAATGAAATTTTATTTGCAACTCCAATAGAAAAGTTTGGATATTTTTTTGGAAGATTCACAGGAGCNCTAATTATCTCCACAATCCCTATTTTAGGTGTTTTTTTTGGAATATCACTAGGCTCAACTCTATCGCCAGTTTTTGGTTGGATTAGCGAGGATAGATTCGGTGCAATTCAAATACAAAGTTTTATCAGCAACTATTTAGTTTTTGTCCTNCCNAATATGTTTATATCAGGAACTATNATTTATGCTTTAGCNCAGCAATTCAAAAANAGTATAGTTTCTTTTGTTGGTGCTCTCATTATTATTGTGGCATATTCNATATCTGGGGAATTAGTTTCTGATTTGGAAAACGAAAATTTAGCTGCCTTGGCTGATATTTTTGGTATAAGAACNTACGGNTTAATTTCAAAATATTACACTCCTATTGAAAAAAATTCCATTAATCCCTCATATTCGGGTCTCATGCTTTTAAATAGAGTTATTTGGCTTTCTTTATCCTTGATAATTCTTATTACTTCTTACTTTAATTTTAATTTTTTTAAGAAAAAAATAGGTNGATTAATAAGAATNAAATCATCAAAGNCTGAAATTAAAAANAATTTACCTCNNCCNTCTATTAGCTTAATAAAGGAAAATCTAGTAACACAATTCTTAACTTTTTTTTCAATAAACTTCAAAAATATTTATCGTCACGTTACTTTCAAAATTCTTTTTCTCTTTAGCTTTATACTTTTACTNACTGATCTAATATCAGGTTATGAGTACTTTGGTCTGAAGTCGTATCCACTAACATACAGAATGACCGATTCTATTTCTGGAACNTATCTGTTTGTAATGATAATACTCGTTTTTTTTAGCGGAGAACTTATATGGCGTGATCGAGATGAGAAAATAAATGAGGTCATAGATTCAACCCCTCACAATTCAATGATTTCTCTTCTGTCAAAAACGATTTCACTTTTTTCTTTAACAATTATTCTTCACACCTTNTTTGTNTTTTNTGCAATTGTGTTTCAACTTTTAAAGGGTTTTAATTACATACAACCTTCAGTTTATTTTTGGGATTTTGTCTATAGAGCTATGCCTCTTTATTTGTTGTTTTGTAGCAGTTCTATTGCTGTTCAGGTAATTGTAAACAACAAATATTTTGGTTATCTAATATCTGTTGTATTAATTTTAGTACTTGACATCATTTTACTCTTAGCCGACATCGGATCAAACATGTTGAGTTTTGGTAGCACTCCTTTTTTGATATACTCAGACATGAACGGTTTCGGACCAAGTGAAAAAGGGGTTTTCTGGTTCAACCTATATTGGATTTTTACAGGTTTAACGCTTCTTATTTTCTCAAGCAATTTATGGGATAGAGGAACAAATAATAGATTCAAAGATCGATTTAAATTTCAAAAAGAAAATTTATCGAAAAAAGTGGTCATACCTTCTGCTTTAATTGGTATTTGTTGGTTGATTATAACAGGCTATGTCTATTACAATACTCAAATTTTAAATCCTTACAAAAAAAGTAAAGAATTAGAAAAACTTGCTGTTGAGTATGAAAATAAATATAAAAAGTATAAATCATTACCCTTACCAAAGATCTTAAACGCAGAATACAAAATTGATTTATATCCCTACCAGAAAAAAGTTGATGTCTTAGCAGAGATAATTATGACCAATTCCAAAAGTATTGAAATTGANACTATTATTGTTGGAACTCAAAAAAGATGGCAGGAAAAAATAACATTTGAAGGTGCTTCACTTTTAAGTGAGGACAAAAAACATGATGTTCAATTCTATCTCTTTAATCCGCCGCTTAAGCTGGGAGATACTATAAAAGTAATTATCGAAAATAAATTTGAAACTAAAGGTTTTTCAAACAGTGGAGAATCAACAAGGATAGTTAAAAACGGAACTTTTTTAAATAATTATGAAATTCTCCCTTCCCTTGGTTATANTAGTGGAAAAGAATTAAGTGACATAAACAAAAGAAAAAAATATAACCTCCCCCCAAAAGAAAGAATGCCAAAACTAAAGTCAAATTGTAAAGATGATTGNACAAAAAATTACTTAACCCAAGGGCTCAGTGACTTTATTGATGTAGAAACAATAATATCAACTTCTAAAGATCAAATTGCTATAGCACCAGGAAGTTTAATTGACAGGTGGGAGGAAAATAATCGAAACTATTTTAAATATAAAGTTGATCATCCATCTCAAAACTTTTACTCATTTATTTCTGCAGATTATAAAGTTGAGAGAAAAAAATGGAATGATGTGGATATAGAAATCTACTATGACAAAAAACACTCAGTGAATGTTAATAAAATGGTGAAAGCTGTAGAAAGATCACTTGAATATTACACGAAAAACTTTGGACCTTACACTCACAAACAGTGTAGGATAATTGAATTTCCAAGGTTCTCAACATTTGCTCAGGCTTTTCCTGGAACAATGCCCTATTCAGAGGCTTTTGGTTTTGTTATAGANCTTGAAGACGAGGAAAAAAATAATGTGATTGATGCAGTTATAGCTCACGAGATTGCACACCAGTGGTGGGCACATCAATTAGTTGGTGCAAACATGCAAGGNGCAACNNTNTTNAGCGAAAGNTTCTCAGAATATTCCTCTTTAATGACAATGAAAAGTATAGCTAAGACACCAATGGCCATGCGTGANTTTATTAAATATGATCANGATAGATATCTAAGAGGGAGATCTGGGGAGGTTGAAAAAGAGCTTCCTTTATTTAAAGTTGAAAACCAATCATACATTCATTATGGAAAAGGAAGTGTTATCTTGTATGCTCTGCAAGATTATATTGGAGAAGACAAAGTGAATGAAGCTCTTAAGGAATTTTTGGATAAATACAAGTATTCAAATTACTATCCTACTTCATTAGACTTTCTAAAGGTTTTAGAAAAAAAAGTTCCCGATTCTTTAAATTACTTGATTGATGATTGGTTTAAGGAAATTACGATTTATGATAATAGACTTAAAACTGCTGANGCAAAAAAACTAGAAAACGGAAAATATGAGATNAGTCTTGAGATAGAGTCAAGAAAATTTAGGGCTGATTCAATTGGAAATGAAAAAAGTGTCCCNTTGGATGAATGGGTAGATATTGGTTTTTTTACCGATGATGATGAAAAAGAATTAATTGGGCAGNAACGAATTAAAATAGTAGAAAATTTGAGTAAGTTATCTTTTCAATTAGATACTCTTCCAGTCAAAGCAGCAATTGATCCTAGACATCTTCTTGTAGATAAGGTTTACTCCGATAATACAAAGACAATTAATCTAAATTAAATATTGCTTTATTTGGCAATATTTTTATAAATTGGATCATAATCATAAATCAATTTAAAAATGAAAAAAATATTATTATTTNTATTTCTTGCTTGCAATTTTGTAGTTGCTCAGCAAAATATAACTTTTGAACAGGTAGGGCTTAAAGTTGAAGCTGGAAGNGCAGGGTATGTACTTGANCTAGTTGATGAATTTTATTCAAGCATAGATTTACCAGATGGTGTATCGGTTATACTTGACTATGTTGCTTTTAAATCTCATGAAGTTGAAGCTACGCACTATTTATCTTTTGTTGGATCAGTTGAAGGATTAGCTGAACTAAGAAAATTAAGATCNGGTGCGGCATACACTAAATACAATAATGAAATGCAAAGATTTGGGTCNATAGTTTCTTCTAATGTTGGGAGNACCCTTATTAGGACTGGTCTTGACAAAAGAGATGGACATAAATACTCACAATCTTGGCAGTGGAGAGTAGATAATCCTGCAGTATTTGCAGCTGCTTTTCAAACTTTTATGAAGGGATATAACCATCCAGGGTACGTATCTCTTGGTCAAATTTCTCATGGCCAAAGTTCAGATGGTGAATCTCATTATATTTATGCTTCACACAAAGATTATGGTGCTGCTATAACAAACAATATTGATACCAAAAAAGAACAAGAAGCTTTTGCTAAATTTCAACAGACAATAGCTCCTATCTCTACATATTTTGGGTCTAGAACTCTCATGAATATTAAAACTTGGAATTAAANAATAATNAAATCAAACACTAAATTAAAAGCCCTCCTTTTGAGGGCTTTTTTTAAAACCTATACTTGGCAAATATTTCAAAACCACTTCGGTTGTTGGATGCAGCGTTACCAACTCCAAAATCAGTTGCATATCCAAAATCTATACCCATCTTTAATTTTACCATCCCCATAAGATATGCATAACCTATACTTTTATATCCACCTCCAAACTCAAAGAAGTTTTTATAATCAAAATTTCCTCCAACACTGGTTTGATTTGTTGCATTAGGAATAATTTTTATTGAATAATAAGGGTTAAAGTAAAGGCTTTGAATTCCGAGATCAACCTTCCCTCCTAATACAGAATAAAATATAGGATTTTCATTTCTAACGAATGATGGNTCACTTAAAAACTTTTCAGGGTTTAGAAAACTAGGTGTTCCAAANGAAAAAAATAGTTTTTCGTATTTAAGTAAAAAACCTACTCCAAANATTGGATAGCTCCCTTGGGCTGTTGGAGTTATCGCAGGATTAACCTCTTGAGTAATGCGTTGTAGTTCATTNATNTTTGAGTTTTTNGATGCCATTCCAANCTTAGCTCCCAGGAATAAGGAATAACCCTGCCCAAGCTGTAATTTATAGCTAGCATCCAATGCATACTGTGTCCTTGTGTCTATATACACTTTATTGGAAATCACAGATAATCCTAAAGTTAGATTTTTTTTAGGAGATCCTGAATAATATATATAATTAATTCTTGGAGCTTCTGAAATTCCTGACCATGTTGTTCTTGTAATTACAGCTAGAGATCTTTTAGCAGGTAATCCATTATCTGTGTTTTCACCCTCAGATCCAACGTAAGCTGGGTTAAATGCGTTCATAAAAAATCTTTCCATTAAGAAATTTTCCTGTACCTGGGCATTAGTAGCAATAAAAGTTAAAAAAAATAGTATTGTTAATCTTTTCACATCNCAAANTTAATTAAATATATATAGCCATCCTGTTATGGGTTNTTGTCCTTTTCCAGTATATACCTCATACAAGTAAGGTCCCGAGGGTAAAGGTCTACCTGTCTTGTAATGCGTTCCTCTCCAATCGTTCTTGTAATTGGTCTTTTTAAACACTACAGATCCATCTGGACTGTATACCGTTACGATGGTGAAGTTGTCCTCATCGATGTTAATCACCTTCCATGTGCCCTCCAGACCAGTACTNCCTGGTGTTAATACACCCGATACAATTATCTTGTCATCTGGGAANCCNTCGTTGTTCTTATCTGGATCCTTATTGTCTCCTATACCATCTCCATCGGTATCTTTCCACTCGGTTGGATCAAATGGGAAAGCGTCTTTTGAATCTGGTACACCATCNTTGTCTGAGTCCCAATCTGCATTGTCTCCTATACCGTCTCCATCGGTGTCTTTACACTCCTTTGGATTTAATGGGAAGGCATCCTCTGTATCGGGACATCCATCGTTGTCATCATCTGGATCTATACAGTCTGGTACCTTGTCTCTGTCAAAATCCTTAGGACGACTCTTGGTATCTAATGGATCACTATCACAAGCAATCTCATCTTCNTCTGAATACCCATCGCCATCATCATCGGTATCGATACAATCTGGTTCTCCATCTTTGTCTGTATCNANCGGTTTGCTNGATGCATCTAGTGGATCAGAGTTGCAATCCAGCTCTAGCTGGTCTGAGAAACCATCTCCATCGTCATCGGGATCTACATTGTTACCTATCCCATCTTTATCGGTGTCTAACCACTCAGTTGGATCAAATGGGAAAGCATCTTTCCAGTTAAGATATCCATCTCCGTCTATATCGGTGTCACAAGCGTCTCCAATTCCATCTCCATCAAAATCTACTTGTTTAGGGTTTGAATTGCCTGGACAGTTGTCGGCGTTATTAAGAATCCCATCTCCATCAATATCTGGATCACAGGCATCACCTATACCATCTCCATCGGTGTCCTCCTGTCCTGGATTGGGTGTAGTAGGACAATTATCGTTAAGACCTGTTACACCATCGTTGTCTGGATCCTTCTGGCTCTCTGCACACCCATCGGCATCTACTTGTGCTCCTTGTGGAGTGTCGGGACACAGATCTATTGGATCATTTACACCATCTCCATCAGCATCGCCATTTAAGTTAATTGTGTTACTGGTCTGGGTCGTACTTGCTGTAGCTGCGCCTGTATCATAAATAGAATTTGTAGCTGCTGGTAGTACCTTTAAAACTTCCGATCCATTTATATTGCCTGTAACAGGGATACCCAATCCGTAGGTGTTACCTTGGTTGGATATACTCGATGGCGTAGAGGAAGACAGCGAGGCGGTTCCTCCTGTTAGAGTTAAACTAAAGTCATTGGCCTCTAATGCACCTGAGCCTCCATTGCTATTAAATACCGGTTCACTAAAGGTTACAGAGACAACCGAGTTGTCAACNGCTAGCTCNGTNGATACAATCACAGGNGGCTCATTGATATCGTTCACCTCTACCGTTAATGCCTTNGAATACGTAGACTGTCCGTCCGTGGCTTGGATGCGTATACTTAGCGATGGCGTCTGCTCATAATCTATGAATCCGTTTACCAAGAGGTTCGTNCCCGAGATACTAAATAATCCATTATGAGCATCGCCATTACCGCTAACTAATGTAAATGTATGGGTGGTGGAGTCCGCATCGGTGGCAATCAAACTACCCACTACTGTACCTATATCAACCTCCTCATCTACACTCACTGTTGAAGTAGAAGTGCCGCCGATTGTTGTTGTCGAACTAGTAAAATTACTAGCAACTTCCGCATCTGTAAGTGCTCGGTTGTAAACCTTAACAGAATATAGTCTAGCGCTGACAGAGTGATCACTNCTGTTATTNTTATACATAAAACCACCTATAGTTACAGGAGTATTNGTGAAATTATTTGTTGTTGTGTCATTATTGCCTGAATTTAAAACAGAAGTACCATTAAGAATCACCTCTCGTTTNGGGTTTGTTACTGCTCTTGACCTAAAGATTATGTGGATTTTTTGGCCAACTATATTGCTTGCTCCATTAATTCTATCTCCAGCGCCACAACATCCTCCAACGTCATAAAAAATATTNTTATTTGACCACGGAANATGNAAATTTATCCCATAATCATGAGAATCACCTCTAAAGTTCATAATTGANCCNTTANCTGCANTAGGCATCAAAACTATTTCAATAGTATGATTTGTTTGAGATAATCCGAAGGAATTTGAAGCTGGTCCAATCATTCCAACTCCACCATTCAAGGTACTATTAAATATAAAATATCCGTTATTATTATATGTTGCGACATTATTTATATCAAAATGATTCCCTTTCCCACTCAAATCATTCCATGTGTTTCCTGATCCTGAATAGGAATTTGTGTTTCCTGCATCTAGGTGTAATACCAATCCGTCGGTTACTATACTTGCTCCTGCAAATCCAACATCTGTTATAGGCTCTAATGTATCCGATACCGATATGGTAAATGCTTTAGCATAATCATTGGCTCCATCGTTTACATTAACATATATCTTCATTGATGACTTAGTCTCATAGTCAATCGTTCCACTTGTAACTAAACTAGTTCCACTTACTGTAAAGCTTCCATTGTCATCGTCTCTTGCATCGTTGCTACTAACTAAACTATAGGTAAAGGTGTTGCCAGAATCTGGATCCGTTGTTGACAGGGTTCCTACCTGGGTGCCCAATGGAACATTTTCCGTTACCCTTGTACTGGTTAGAGATATATCCGTTGGTGTTTCATTTACATCCGACACTGTTAAAGTTAGTGCTTTTGCATAAGAGGCTACCCCATCGTTTACCTGAAGATATACNTTTAGTGACGACTTGGTCTCATAATCAAAAGTTCCACTAGTAACCAAGGAAGATCCACTTATTGTAAAGCTAC
>PBVB01000101.1 GCA_002728075.1 Flavobacteriaceae bacterium | reverse complement strand
TTTGTTAATTTTTCTTTTCCCTCAAATTTTAAATCGAATTCACTGTGGTCAGAGACATAATTTAAAATTGTAAACCAATGTCCAGGAGGAGTTTCAGAGTCTGGACCATCAGCCCAAAATTCAGCAATAACTCTAGTATAGTCACCCCTTGGGACAAGTTGTTTCTCATAGGGCTTATTTGTAATTGGATTGATTTTATAGCCATCAGAAAAATCACCTCCATCATATCTATTATAAATTCCTTTTAAACTTTCTACATTGTATTTAATATTAGAAAAATCTAAATTACCAATTCCTCCAGGCGAAATATCCCACAAAACGCCGTCATTTGGGTCTAAATGAGAACTCCAAATTGAAACATAACTGTGATTCCACCAAAATTCGCTATTTATTTTGCAATCAGAGTCTAAAAATTCAGGAGGGGGACCTGGATCATAATAAACGGGAAAATTAAAATCATCTCTATTCATTAATTTTAAATCATTTTTATCTAAACTAAAGGGCCATGTCTGTCCCCATTCAGGACCAAGGAAAGGTGGAACAGAGCCAGGAATTTCATTTCCCGATTGGTCAATAAATTTTTCAAAAGCAAGAGGTTGCCATCTGTTTGGGTCATTTATTTCTTGTGATCCAGGATTTTTGAGTATTAACGGTTGGTTTACAGGTTCATAAAAGAGATTTGTATAAAAATATTTCTCATTTGAACCGTCCTTCCATCCATAATCTATTACCTGTTTAGCGATATAATTACCCAACGCAGCAGAATTACCATCTTTATAATTAGTTGATTTGAAATTTGGATCATATCCTAGACTACAAAAAACAGAGTCAATTAAATCTTTGGTTTTTTTGAATTTAGGTGACACTTCATACCTATGATAAAGATATCTATAGGAAGCATAACTAATGGCTTCATGAAGAGCTTTTTCGTTTTCTTTTTCATAAGAGGTCTCTTCATATGATATATAAACACCATTTTTATTTTGATTTAAAAAGTAGGGTTTTGATTTTTTGTCAAATATCGTCCAAATATCATACGTCATTGCTGACATATGAAAGAGGTTTCTAGCGTGTACTGTGGGTCTTGCAAAATCATTTCTAATGGATTCTAAAATAACCTCATTCCAAATTCTAGCTATAGACTGCTCTTGAGAAAAAAGGTTTTTTTGTTGAACAACTGAAAACAAAAAAACAAAAGTTAAAAAACGTATTTTATTCCACTTCATAAATCAAACTAGAAAAACAACTTTTAAACTAATCTAAAGGTTCACTGGTTGGGTTACCCTTAGAATCACCGATAATATTAAATCCAATTAGCAATGAATCCTGCGACTTGTCACTAATAATTTCAGATAAAACAATATCTGTTTTGTTAACTTTTTCAAAGAAAACATCAAACTCAACTTTTTTATCAACATTCCAAATTCTCTCGACAAAGGAAGGCAACCTTTTTCTGAGACTAGGAACCTCGCTTTCGTCTGTTTGCTCCCATGAACACATCTGAGCACCAATTACGTTTTTATTTCTATCTAATTGAATTGGCTTTTTGTATGCAGGTGATTTGTAGTACCAAGTTTCCCATCTCCACATATTCCATTCATAAATTCGCTCTGGTCCCCATTTCAAAGGTAAGACGTTAGGATCAGGATTTCCACTACGAACAACATATAATGGCTTCCATGANGTATTAACTAATTTGTAACCGTCTTCTACTANATGGTTGGGCAAGTTGTATAATGATTCAAACTCAAATACAGTTATGTCTCTAGGAATCTCAATTTTACCATTTCNTGAAAAGCCTTCCCAAACAAACATTTGCTTTCCCTTACTTTTGAAAAAATTATTCATTCTAACAATAAAATANCGGTACAGCTCATGAATGTCGCTTCCTAAATTATTTTTTTTCATGAATTTTTTTACATCTGGGTCATCAACAATAAGTTTTAGATTTGCCTCATCAGCTCCAAGATGAAAATATGGAGAGGTGTGAAAAATNTCCATAACCTCAATAAANAACTTNTCAAGNGAAGTGTAAACTTCTTCNTTACCCATGTTTAAAACATTAACAAAATCTACTCTGCCACCAAAAAGGTCTTCACCTCCACTTTNTGCATCCGATATTGAAAAAATTTCAGGATATTTTTTTACAAACTGCATAGAGTGACCAGGAACATCAATTTCAGGTACAATCACGACACCTCTTTGGTTAGCGTAATCAACAAAGGATAAAAGTTCTTCCTTAGTGTAGTGTTTATCCTCTGTTTGAAGTTTTGGAAAATTTTCTGAAGGAAAAGTAAATAACTGGTCATCCGTAAGATGAAATTGAAGATAATTTAATTTATAAAAAGATGCAAGGTCGATTAATTTGTAAATTGTCTCGACTTTGTGCCACTTTCTAGCTAAATCTATAAGTAGACCTCTGTAGCTAGCATCAGGGCTATCTTTTATATTTAAAATTGGAAAAATTATTCTTTCTTTATCATTTTCTGATAATTGTAAAAGTGTAGATCTAGCCATTTTAATAGCACTTGGTGAACCTCCTTTAATTTCGATTTTATTTTTGACTGCAATTTCATATTCTTCCTCACCAAGTTCATTATCAATTTCTAGAGATAGATTAGATCTATTCTTATTTGNAANAAGTTCGAATGAATTAGAAAAATTAAGTTTTTTAAAATCTTTTGAAATTAAATCAAATAAATTTTTCCTTTCATCGGAATCAATAAATACCTTAATTTTTTTCGGAAGTAAAATATACTTATTTGATTCTACNACCTCAACTTTCTTTGGTAAAGGAACTACATTAATATTAATTTCTNTNTCAATATATTTNACTTTTTTTGAACATGAAAGTANGAGTAGGGATANGATAAAAATTCTTGTNANTTGTATCATGATGCAAAATTAAAAAAATTAACTATCCAATCTATAAATGACTCTTCTTTACTTTCAATTTCATCAATATTAATGTGNTCATTAATCGGGATTTCAGTAAGTATTTGTTTTTTTCCACCAGGCCAAGTAACGATTAAAGTGTCAATTTTATTCAAATCCCCTAGACCAAAGTGTAAAATTGAAGTATTTTGAGAAATATGACTCGAACCTCCATCAACTTCTCTCATTAGATTATTNCCAGCACNTACAATCTTTACTCTTGCTCCAAGACCTCTACTGGTCGACTCATTTCCATTTAAACTCACCTTTAGCCAATTATTATCATTTTTTGCATCATTTCTAAATAATTTGGATTTAACTCTCTCTTTTGAGTTATAATCCTTCCAAAGTGGTGTTTGCTTGACTACAAACAAATCTAAGTCCCCATCGTTATCAAGATCAAACTTAACAGTCCCTCTGCTTATACCATAATCATTAATTCCAGAATTTTCATTTACCTTAAATACCCTTCCCATGTTTTCGTACAAAAAATCTTTCAAATACATGGTCGGAGGATTTATTCCACCTATAGAATTAAACAAATCAAGATCTAGGTCATTGTCGTAATCTAAAAATACTGGACTCCAACTAATTACAGCAGTTGATGGGCCTGCCTTTGATGCAATTATATCTATACCTACACCTAATTCGTTTGAAAGATCCAGAAAACCCTCTGTATTACCTCTATTTACAAGTAATGGGCCTGAAAAGATATTCGTTACTTGATAATCCATCCATCCATCATTATTATAGTCTCCAACAGCGGTACCCATAGCATGAACTGCAGAATCAGCNTTCATTTCTTTGCTTTTATTGGTAAACTTTAATCTTGGATATTCATTTATTAAGAGCTGATTTGAAACTTTTTGTTCCCCAAAATCATTAATTAGATATANATCTAAATCACCGTCATTGTCTACNTCAGAAAAAACTCCACCGAAACCATATCCTGGTTNACATCCATCCAATAGATATGATACGTTTTTAAAATATTTACCTTCAATATTCAAATACANTTCATCANTTCCAGGTTTGTAATCATCACTAATTGTGAATCCATTTAAAACTCCTAGATTACCAACAAAATCTTTAAAGTAATTTCCAATAAACAGATCAGGATAGCCNTCAGAATTGATATCACCGAAGGTAGCNCCAGTAGAAAAGTTTTTTATGTCTAGTTTGAATTGTTCAGTTGCTCTACTGAAAGTTCCATCTCCATTGTTCAAGAAAAGTAAGTTTTTAGCTAGTTTTTTATATTTTGAATTGCTTATTTTCTCTGCTATGGTAGTTACAAATAAATCAATATAACCATCTTTNTTAACATCAGCGGTTGTGGCACCTGCAGTAATAATATCACTTGTAACAAGTCCTGCACTGATTGTTACATCTGAAAAAGTCGAATCTCCGTTGTTTTTATACAAAACTCCAGATTTTTTTCCGCCAGCCAAATATAAATCCTCGAAACCGTCACTATCAAAATCAAAAACCGCTACTCCTCCTCCAAAACCGCCACTTTCAAAAATATTATAAATGTGATCAATCCCTGATTCCTTTGTAATATCCGTGAAAATATTTTGACTATAAAAAGTCAAATGGTGCAGAATTAAAACCGAAAAAAAGGGGAATCTAAACATTTAATCTATACTAAAATATTTTAAAAAGCGATCCCAAAGAGAGTACTCTATTATTTCGTCTATTTCATCCACTTCCAACAATTGATTTGCAGCAATATCAACTAAAGACTGTGTTTTTCCCCCCGGCCAAGTGATAGAGAGAGAGTCAATTTTAGTNTTTTCACCTAAACCAAAATGAACTATACTAGTGTTCTGAGAGGCNTGGCTTGAGCCTCCATCTACTTCCCTTACCATTTGTAAATTATCTTTTAGAAATATTTTCACTCTTGAACCAAGACCTCTGGTAGTGGCATTTTTACCATTTAATTTAACCTTCAACCAATTTAAATCATTACTATTATCGTTCCTATATAGCTTTGACTTAACAATACCGCCCCTGTATGTCATGTCATAAACGGGCTTTTGATTTACAACAAAAATGTCTTGATCTCCGTCATTATCGTAATCAAAGTGAACAGATCCTCTACCAATACCAAAATCCATCAGACCAGAGTCTCTACATACATCAAAAAAACGACCTTTATTTTCAAACAAAATATTTGGAATTCTATTTGTCATTGGATTTATTGGACCATTTGAATTAAATAAATCTAAGTCTTTGTCATGATCGTAATCAACAAATAGACTTCCCCAACCTATTATTACTTGTTTACTATCCTTATAGCCTTCTATTTTATTGATTCCAGTGCCAATATTTGGAGCTAAATTAACAAATGACTTGTCTTTACCTCTGTTAACCATGAAGGGACCTGCAAAAATATTTGTGACATGATAATCTAAATAGGAATCATTATTATAATCACCTACTCCAACTCCCATAGATTTTAAGCCAACATTAAGCTTCAATTCTTTGCTTTTATTTTCAAAATCTAATTTTGGATATTGATTAATTAATATTTGGTTGGGTTCATTATTTTCTCCAAAATCGTTTACTAAATAAATGTCTAGGTCGTTATCATTGTCGACATCGGTAAAAACTGCTCCAAAACCGTATCCTGGATTGCATTTTAAAAAATTTGATACATTTTTAAAAGACTTTCCTCCCATATTTAAATAGAGTTCGTCGTTTCCTGGCTCATATTCTTCATTGATACTATAATGATTTAAAATTGCAAGATTGTGAGTTCCAAAAAGAGCTTGTTCGAAGTAAAATTCCTTAAAATAATTAGCTACAAATAAATCAGGATAACCATCTGCATTNATATCTCCGAAAGAACAAGAAGTGGAGAAGTTTTTATCTTTTATACCATATTCCTCAGTTTTTTCAACAAAAGTGCCCTCACCTGTATTTAGGTAGAGTAAATTATTAGAGAGGGTTTTTATCTTTGAGGATTTCTCTTTTTGTGCAGCAATTGTGGTAATGAAAATATCAATAAAACCGTCCTTATTTATATCTGCAGTCGATACACCAGTTGTAACGGTCAAGAGGTCCTGTACAAGACCAGCCTCCTCTGTAACATCAGAAAACTTTCCATCTCCATTGTTTCTATAAAGTATATCTTTACCCTGTCCGCTTGTAAGGAATAAATCTTCATAACCATCATTGTTGTAGTCAAAAACAGCAACACCACCACCAAATAAACCTTGATAAACGTCAAAAATATGATCGATTCCAGCCTCATCAGTTACGTCTGTGAATTTTGTATGATTTTGGGCCTGTAAGACAGAAAAAATAAAAAAACTTATAAAAAAGAAAAATCTCATAATTAGAAGAAACAAAAGAAAAAAAAGATAGAGAACCTAAATTCTCTATCTCTTTTCAAACTTAATAAACTAAAACTGTCTAAATAACAATCTAAATTTTATCAGGATTAATATCCTGGGTTTTGTGCTATGTTAGGATTGTTATCTGTAGTTTCAGATGGAATTGGCCATAAATCATAGTGAGATTTATAGTTTGCTCCACCATGAAGATCCCAACCTTGGTTGTTATTTATAGTCTCCATTAACATACCTTGTCTTCTAAGATCAAAATATCTTTTACCTTCAAGATATAGTTCTACTCTTCTTTCATGTAAAATTTTAGCTCTCATTTCAGCTTGTGAAAGACCAGCAGCAATTGCAGGCATTGTAGCTCTTGTTCTAACTTGATTTAGAGGAGCTAAAGCTTGAGCGGTTTGTCCGCTTTCATTTAGTGCTTCTGCATAAAGTAAAAGGGCATCTGCATATCTAAAGAGATTTAAATCAATTGGCGAGCCATATTCAATAGTTGCCATTTGAGCNTTTTGCTCTTGAGTGTAAGTAGTAGTTTTTCTTGGAAAAACAGGAGCGATACCGACACTTGNTTGAGCTTTTAAGTTACCATTACAGCAAACAGCACCGAACTGTACATCACCGATAGTTCCTCCCCAATANTCGTCACCCTCAAANTAGAAAGTTTTTCTNANTCTTGGATCTCTTCCTTCTAAAGGATTGTCAGCATCGTAACCAGATGCAGGGTCTGTAATTGGAAGACCAGTAGCATGCATTTCAAACGCNTCTACACCATCTTGAGTAAATTTAATTCCAGACCATCCATTATAGTCACCGTCACCAGCAACACCATAAGGAATGTAGTCACCAGTACCTTCGTTACCAGGACCTGCCTTCATTGACCAAATGATTTCTTTAGAAGTTTCTTGAGTTCCTCTGTTTAGTCCTTCCCAGACGTCATTGTCNACTAAACCTACATCAGGACCTTCAAGTGCAACAAGTTGACCTAGTGTTGTAGCAGACTCAGAAAATTTCTTCTGGTTTAATTCTGCTAAACCTTTAGCCATAAGCGCAGCTTGNTTAGTAGGCCTACCGTATTCATCATTGTTTGGTTTTGTGCCTAGATTTGCAATAGCAAANTCAAGATCAGAAATAGCTTGAGCNTATGTTTCAGCTTGAGTTGATCTAGTAATAGCATCAGCCTCAGNAGCATCGATTGGCTCAGTGATTATTGGCATACCACCATATAAATCAGCCATATCAGCATATAGGAAACCACGTAAGTATTTTAACTCAGCTTCCCATTTTTCGGCCATACCAGCTGAAAAATTNACATTNGGCATTANNGNTAANAGTTGATTAATCTTTGAGATTGCTCCCAAACCATAGTTCCACTTATACCAAGTAATACCACCAGATGCAGGAGTCATTATACCACAGGCAAAATTTGCATAACCTCTCCAACCACAGTCTTGTCCAACACCGTTGTCAGATAGAGTTTCAAATTCCATATGCATGTGAAAATAATTTCCTCCCCAAAAATTTGTAAAGTATCCAGCTGCATATAATGAATTATATACACCATTGACACCTAAAACAAATTCATCTTCACCTTGAAAGAAACCATCAACACTCCCACTACCGGGATCGGTTTTTTCCAAAAAATCCTTATCACACGAAGTTAGAGTCAGTGTAAATACTGCTAATAACCCGTAAATGAAATTATTTATTTTATTTGTTCTCATATTAATTTATTTATTTATAGTATTTAGTTTATTAAAATTTAGCGGATATCCCGAATGAAAGTGTCCTATTGTTAGGATATGTAGCATTCGGTCTATTACCCCATCCACTCCCTTGTAAGTCTGGATCAGCAATCGTAGCAGCGCCAGATCTTTGTTCTGGATCTACTAAAGGAATGTTCGTAAACGTCAACAAATTTGTTGCGTTAAAGAATAGTCTTAAACCATCAATGGGAAGACTATCAGTTGGAATGTTATATCCAATCTGTAAATTCTTAAGTCTTAAATAATCCCTATCATATAGAAAGAAATCAGTTTTAAACCTGTAAGATGATGTGGTAGTACCCGCTCTTGGGAAAGTTCCACTTGGATTGTTAGTTACAGACTCAGTGAACCATTTTTTCCAAGTAACAACCCCACCAAAATCTGGATTCCAAAGCTCAAAATCTCCAAAATATTGAACATCAGCCTCACCTTGGAANATTGCAGCTAAATCAAAATTTTTGTACTGAAGACCTAGTTGAAATCCATATGTATAGGTTGGTATATCTTTACCTAAATATTGTCTATCGTCTAACGATATTTCGCCATCTTCATCAAAATCAACAAGATTTAAATCACCTGCCTGAGCACCAAGTGACGCGTTAGCAGCATTAGGAGAACCTGTAATAAGGCCATCAGTTTTAATACCATAGAAACCTAGGAAAGGAAATCCTTCAGCTAGTATTCTGGTCTCATATACAATTCTATCAACATCTCCGCCGTCAACTTTAGGATTAAGATCTACAACAGTATTTTCAACCTTTGAAAGTTGACCACTTAATTGAACCTTTAGATCACCAAAAGTCTTATTATATCTTAAACCAAGCTCCCAACCTTTGTTCTCCATTTTCGCAGCATTGGAGGTTTGGGATGTAAAACCTGTTAGTACATTAATAGGTATATCAAATAATATGTCATTAGTTTCTCTAATAAAGTATTCAAAGTCAATACCTAATCCATTAGTTAAAATTGAATTAAATCCAATATTTGTTATTTTGGCTTTTTCCCAGCTCAAATTAGAATTACCAATAGTTGTTTGACCTACACCAGGAGCGATAAAGCCAGTTCCATCAGGAGTGCTAAAGTTGTAAGCTTGAGACAAACTTAATCTTTGTGCAAATTCAAAGTTACCAATATTTGCATTTCCAAGTTCCCCGTAAGATGCTCTTAACTTTAAGAATTCAAAAGTGTCAGGAATGAAATCCTCTTCTGATAAAATCCATCCAGCAGAAAATGAAGGAAAACTACCCCACTTGTTATTTTTAAATCTTGAGCTACCATCAGATCTCACGTTAGCTTGAAATAAAAACTTGTCCTGATAACCAAAATCAAACCTTGCAAATACAGATTGAACAGAGAAACCAGTCTCTGAACCTGCATTTTGTTGGTTTCCAAGCCCTCCAGAATCTAACACTTGAACTGTTTCACTTAAATAGCCATCTCTAGAGGCACGAAAGTTTGTAACTCTATTTTCCTCTTGCTGGTAACCCGCAAGTGCTTTGAAGCTTAAATCACCAAAAGTTTTTTCATAATTAACCGTTGCAAAATAGGTTTCTGTGTAAAATTCTACATTTTCTCTAGTAGAAATAGTCGCAGGAAAGGAATTATAAAAAGTACCATCGGCAAAGTAATTTTTTGGATTTTTTTGGAAATCGTATACACTAGTTCCAGTGTAATTAACTGCTGCAGTTCCTTTAATTGTTAGGCCCTCAATTGGAGAAAAGGCTACATAACCGTTAGCAAGAACGTTGTTATTAATTTGTTGTGCATTTTTGTAATCATTCCAAGTTTCAATTGCAAGAAGACCAGTACCTGGACCAACACCGTAGTTGACTAGGTCAGATGATGCAATTTGTAAATCTCCGTTTGCGTTTCTAGTTGGACTAAAAATGTTATGTATCCTTGTAACAGTATGCAAAGGATTGCTAAGACCAACTAACCCAATATCACCTCTAGAAGTTCTGTCTCCTCTAACCATAGATATTGTTGTACCAATAGATAATTTATCATTAATTTGAGAATCTAAATTAATTCTAAAATTGGCTCTTTTAAAATTCATTCCATCTCGAGTATTACCTGTTTGATCAAGCAACCCAACAGAAATTCTATANTTTGTTTTTTCAGAACCACCAGTAGCGGCAAACGTATGTTGTTGTAAAGAAGCGTCTTGAATGATGACGTCTACAGGAGTTTGACCATTACTTCCAAGCCAATTAGCTTTGTTTGCATTNATGAAAGNTATTTGATCAGCGCTCCATCTACCAGCAGCACCATTTCCAACGTCTACTTGATTTTTCCAATTTACATTTTCAATAGGGTCAAAACTAATTTGGTCAAAATCAAATAATAATTTGCTTGTTGCAAAAGAAGCATCGTAGGTAAATTTGGTAGGTTGGCTCTTGCCACCTCTTTTAGTTTTAACAACTATAACACCATTTGCAGCCCTTGATCCATAGATTGCTGAAGATGCTGCATCTTTCAGTACGGAAATAGATTCTATATCTTGTGGATTTAAGTTGTTGAGATTACCCTCAACACCATCAACAATGACAAGTGGNGCAGAATTNTTTAAAGTTCCAACACCTCGTATACTTATAAAAAGACTGTCATTTCCTGGCTCTCCCGAACCTTGAGTAACTTGAACACCAGGGGCTGTACCAGCTAAAGCCTGTCCAACACTAGTTAGGTTACGGTTTTCGATTACTTCAGAGTCAATNACAGCAACNGAACCGGTTATATTTCTTCTAAGCTCNGTACCATAACCAGTAACAACAACCTCATCAAGTTCATTTCCTTCAGCAAGCACAACATCGACTTGGTCACCAGAAACCGCAACTTCTTGAGTTTCGAAACCAATAAAGGAAACAATCAAAACATCACCATCGGATGCGTTAATTGTAAAGTTTCCATCAAAGTCAGTACTTGTACCATTTTCAGTTCCCTTCACAACTACAGTTGCGCCTGGAAGTGGTCCATCCTCACTGGAGACATTACCACTTATAGACTGAGCAAAAACACCTGCAGAAAAAAGCAGCGTGCCAATAAAAGCAAATGTTTTGTGCAAAGTAAATTTAAAATCTAGATATTTTTTCATTTCAAATAGTTTGATTATCAATTAGTTAGAATTTGTTTGTTTTTATAAATGTAATTCATACACATAATTTCTAAACATAAAGATAACAAATATTTAACATAATTACTTATTTTGTTGCTGAATGAAAGGATTTTCAATAATTTCTNTTCTTAACTANTACAATATTAATTACTTATATCATAGATTTTTTTTTTGAATGATTGCAATTACNTATTGTCTATAATAATTATCTATTTGTAANCGTAAATNNTACTGTTTTCAATTAAATTTGAAAAATTGATGTTTTTAAAATGCAAACTAAAAAAATATTTTTTTTACTTATAAATATTGTTATAGCTGCTTGTAGTGTTAGAAATGAAAAAAAATTATCCAACAAACAAACTTTAGTTGATTTTCAAAAAGAACTAATTAACAAAGAAATAACAGGAAGCAACGAGATTGTTATTTTTAAAGACGACTCGCTATTTTACAGGCACACAGAAAACTCAAATAATAAATACGATAAAANAATAAANANTGAAACCATNTTTGCATTATGGTCNACNAGNAAAGTAGTNACNACTATTGGAATNTTTATTTTGGANGAAAAAAATCTCNTTGATTTCAACGATCCTGTCTCTAAATATATACCATCGTTTTCAAATTTAAATTGCATGAAAATAAAAAAACAAAAAAATACAAATTTTGAAGATGGAGATGATTACTGCTTGAGTTCAGAAAATATTTATCCTTGTAAAAATNAAATGAAGATAATTGATTTAATGTCGCACAGGTCTGGATTTTGNACTCCTGAAAATTTTTATGTAGATGCGGTTAAAGCGGACAACTTAGAGGAATTAATGGAAATAATCTCAAAACACCCTCTACAATATGAGCCGGGAACAAAGTACTTATATGGGGTCAATCAATCAATTCTTGGAAGAGTAATTGAGGTGGCAAGTAATATGCAGTTCGGTGAATTTTTAGATCAATATTTATTCACCCCCTTAGATATGAATAGCACAAAATTCTATTTAACAAAAGAAGATAAAATAAACTTTCAACCACTATTTTTAAATACCCCATCCATTAAAGGTTTTTTACAAGACGGAATTACAAGTCGAGGAAACATATTAACCTATGATCAAAACGATAAAACTAATTTAGGAGCTGAGGGCTTACTAACAACAACTTCGGATTTTATGAAATTTTGCAAAATGCTTGTTAATAACGGCACATACGAGGGTAAAAAAATTATATCCCCACAAAGCATAAAAACAATGACAAGAAAATATTCAGAGGGTTATCCAAAAGAAGACAGGTCTTATCAAAATCAATTGGGTTATTATATGGGATTGTCAGTCTATGTTCTTGAAGACCCTAATATAATGAATCAAGGAGCACCCAGAGGAATATACGGTTGGGGTGGATTACAGTATACAGAGTTTTGGATTGACCCAAAAAATTCTATGTTTGTTATTTTTATGACAAGATCTCAAAGCTATAAAGGAGTGCTTGAGGACTTAATAAGGGCAGTATATAAAGTAGTAAATTAATACAATGAAAAGAAAATCAGACTTATTAATACACCCAAATCTAAAAGAAAACGGAGTTTACCAGAGTGTTAACCCTTCCTCTGCTAATTGGGAATTTTTATCATTTGAGGCAAGAAAAATGAAATTAAATCAGTCGTGGGATTTTGAAACAAATGGAAATGAAATTGCCATTGTTCTGCTTTCAGGAAATTTTAAAGTGACAAGCAGTAGAGGAAATTGGGAGACACTTAATGGTCGAAAGAGTGTTTTTTCGGGTGTAGCACATACTTTATATCTTCCTAGGAAAACAAATTTTACTCTTACATGTACATCTGAAATTTTAGATATTGCATATGGATGGTGCAAATCAGATAATGATTTTGATCCTAAGTTTATCACTCCAGATAAAACCCCAATTGTGATTTTTGGAGGGGATAATGCTACAAGACAATTTAACGATTTAGTTCCTCCTGGTTTTGGATGTTCAAGAATAATATCCAGAGAGGTATATACTCCCTCAGGCAACTGGAGTTCTTTTCCAGCACACAAACACGATGAGAGGATTTTAGACGATAGTGGTAAAGTAATTGAGCCAAAACAAGAAGAAACTTATTTTTATAAATTTCAAAAACCCGAAGCTTACGCAATTCAGCAAGTTTATACAAAAGACAAAGAAATAGATGAGATCCTAAGACCCAAGAACGATGACTGTGTCCTAATTCCGAAAGGGTTTCATCCTGTTGTGGCGGAACATGGATATCATTGTTATTATCTTAATTTTTTGGCAGGTAGTGATCAATGTTTAGAAAATACCACAGATCCTGACCATGAATGGATATATAATTCGTGGTCATATAAAGACAAGCGATTACCACTTGTAACCTCTAAAATGAATAGCGAAAATGAGTAAAAGAGATTTGATAGCAATAGGAAGATCATCGATAGATTTGTATTCTCAAGACATTGGAGTTCCATTTAAAGAAATATCAGGTTTTAATGCTTTTGTTGGCGGCTCCCCATTAAACATATCTGTAGGGTGTTCCAGGTTAGGATTAAAGTCTACTTTATTAACAGCTGTGGGAAAAGATAAAGTTGGAGAATTTATTTTAAATTTTTTAAATAAGGAAAACGTAAATACAGAATTTATCCCAATAAAAGAAAATGCAAGAAGTAGTGCTGTTTTGTTGGGAATTGAACCACCCGATAAGTTTCCTTTAGTATTTTATAGAGATAATGCGGCAGATACTTTAATAAATATTGACGATGTGAATTATGCAAACATTGCTAACCATAAAGTTTTATTAGTTAATGGTACAGCACTAAATAAAGAACCAAGCAGAGGAGCAACTATACATGCAATAGAAATAGCTAAGAAAAATTCAGTAAGTGTTGTTATGGACTTGGATTTTAGAGCTGATCAGTGGGAAGATTACAGATCATTTGGCCGTGTGGTTAGATCAATCATATCACAGGTTGATATTGCCATTGGTACTGAAGAAGAGGTTTTAGCATCTATGCTTAAGGATTCTTCTCAAGTAACCATAAAACACCAACAAATATCATCTCCAGAAATCAAAGGAGACTTAAATAAAAGTATTGAAGGATTAATTAAATTAGGGACAGGTATTTTAATTGTGAAAAGAGGTAAGGATGGAGCATCGTATTTTGACAAAAATTTAAAA
>PBVB01000100.1 GCA_002728075.1 Flavobacteriaceae bacterium | reverse complement strand
TAAAGATGCTTTAGCTATTTGAGATCTAAAAGTGTCTACTGAAAAAATAGCTGAATCAAATTTTTTTACTAAAACTTTTAAAATAGGAATCAATCTATTGAATTCTTCTTTTTGACTTATTATTTTGGCCCCTGGTCTAGAACTTGCAGCACCAATGTCAATAATATCCGCCCCTTGAGTCAGCATTTCACAACACCTTTTTGTTGCTAATTCAATAGAATGATATTTCCCACCATCAAAAAAGGAGTCCGGAGCTAAATTTAAAATTCCCATTACTTTTGGAATTTTTAAATCTAAAATTTTACCATTGCAATTCAATGTCATTTTAATTCAATAACTTTCAAGAAAATTGTTTTTTACAATATAGTATTTGAAATCGACAAAAAAAATCTTAATGAACTCAACTGAAGGTTTATATGAAAAAATTAGGCAAGAATGTAGATTAGTGTTTGAAAAAAAAATGTCAGATTATGGTTCTGCTTGGAGAATTTTAAGATTATCATCTTTAACAGACCAGATTTTCATTAAAGCTCAAAGAATAAGAAGTATACAAGAGTTAGAAAATATAAAAGTTGATGAGGGAGAATATTCTGAATTCATTGGTATAATAAACTATTCAATTATTGCTCTAATACAGATTGATCAAGGTATTGCAACTTCTCCAGAAATGAAAAAAAAGAAAGCATTAGATCTTTACGATAAAAACTTTTCCATTGCAAAAACTTTGATGTTAAATAAAAACCATGATTATGGAGAAGCATGGAAAGATATGAGAGTTTCGTCTTTAACTGATTTAATTTTGCAAAAAATATTGAGAATNAANCAAATAGAAGATAATAAAGGAAAAACAATTATAAGTGAGGGAATTGATGCAAATTACCTAGATATAGTTAATTATGGGGTTTTTTCTTTGATTCATTTGAATTTAAGTAAATAAAGTCGANTAATTTTTTAAAAGAATTAAGTAATAATGAGAAAAAAAGTAATTATTGGAAATTGGAAAATGAATAATGACAAAAAAGAAACAGAAAACCTATTACTTAATCTCAAAAATAAAACTTGGGATAACGAGTTAGAAGTTAAGGTGTCTCCTTCATTTGTTAATTTAGAATACGCTCAAAAAATATTAAAAAATAGTTCTGTAGAGGTCGTGGCTCAGAACATGCATTATGAAGAAAAAGGTGCTTTTACTGGTGAAATCTCTTATAAAATGTTAAAAAGTATTAATGTAAATTCCGTAATTATTGGTCATTCTGAGAGAAGAACACTTTTTTNTGAAAATGATGACACAATTAAAAGAAAAATCAAAACTGCATTAGATAATGAAATGAAAGTAATTTTTTGTTTTGGAGAATCTTTAGAGGATCGCAAAGAGAAAAGACATATTAAAATTATCTCCAAGCAGCTTGATGTAATTACGAACGATTTAAAAATAAATCAATGGAATCAAATCATTTTAGCATATGAGCCTGTCTGGGCTATTGGAACTGGTTTAAATGCTACACCTGAACAAGCTCAAGAAATTCATAAACATGTTAGAGAAGAAATAGCCACCACATTTAATAAAAATTTAGCTGACTCAGTTCGAATTTTGTACGGAGGTAGTTTAAAACCAAATAATTCTAAAGAGATTTTTTTTCAGCCAGACATTGATGGTGGTTTAATAGGAGGGGCCTCTTTAAGTTTTGAGGATTTTTATTCAATAATAAGATCCATTGATAAAAATTAAAATTTATATAAAATTATCTTTAAAAATTTCACCCCTAAATCCTGGTAAAGAAATTCTGATTGCAAAACTAGATCAATTAAAATTTGTCGGATTCGTTGAAAAGCACGATGGGTTGGAATGTTATATTCCATCAAACGAATGGAATAATAAAGTTTTAGATATTTTTTATCCACTGGAGGAGAAAGGTATTGATATTGATTGGTGTATTGATTTTGTAGAAGATGAAAATTGGAATTCACAATGGGAACAAAATTTCTCACCAGTCTTTATTGGAGATTCATGTGTAATTAGATCCGATTTTCATAAGAAAACCAATATTAATAATGAAATAATCATTAAACCAAAAATGAGCTTTGGGACTGGTCACCATGAAACCACGCAATTAATTATCGAAGAACTATTGAAAAATCCCCCGGTAAATAAAAATGTTTTGGACATTGGTTGTGGTACAGGTATACTTTCTATTTTGTCTGAAAAATTAGGNGCTAAAAAAGTAGATTCAATTGACATTTGTGAATTTTCTATGCATTCGTCGAAAGAAAATTTTAAATTAAATAAATGCAGTAAAATTAATTTCTATCTTGGNAATATCAATGTAATTAAAACTAAAACATATGATAATATTTTAGTTAATATTGAGAAAAACGTTATTGTTAATGAAGTCAAAACTTATTTTAACAAATTAGCTTTAGATGGCTTTATATATTTAAGCGGTTTTTATTTTTCAGATGAAGACACGATTTTAAAAAAAATTGAAAATTTAAATCTGAAGTTGAAAGAAAAGAAAAGGAAAAATAAATGGTCANTATTAATTTTTCAAAAATATGAGTGAAAAACCAGAACTAGAGGTCTTAGAGGAAACNGAGATAAAAACTTCAAAAGAACATCAGATNATTCTTTATAATGATGAAATNAATACTTTCGACCATGTGATTTCTTGTTTNATAAATATATGTGACCAAACTCAAGAACAGGCAGAACAGTGCGCATATATTGTCCATTATCACGGAAAATGTGTTGTCAAAACNGGAACTTNTGAAGATTTAAAGCCAAGGTGTTTAAAATTNCTAGACGCTGGTTTGTCTGCTGAGCTTGTCTAACAATTTTGCCAAAATTTAAAGTTATTGTATTTTGTGCCCTTTTTAAATTAATGAGGAAAATAATAATCATTTTAATTCTCGTAAATTCACAAATTATTAATTCACAAAAAATAATGGACAATAGCATATATCAATTTACAGTTGAAGATGTAGATGGTGAANCATTCGACTTTTCATGTCTAGAGGGGCAAAAAATAATGATTGTTAACACTGCTTCACGATGCGGTCTCACTTATCAATACAAAGGTTTACAGGCTTTATATGATAAATATAAAAGTCAAAATTTTATTATCATTGGTTTTCCTGCAAACAATTTTTTATTTCAAGAACCTGGAACAAATCAACAGATAAGCGAATTTTGTAAAAAAAATTACGGTGTTACATTCCCAATTATGTCCAAAATCGATGTCAAAGGAAAAAATATACACCCTATATATAGTTTTTTAACTGATAAAAGAAAAAACGGATACATCGATTCAAAAGTAACTTGGAATTTTCAAAAATATCTAATCAATGAAAAAGGATTATTAGAAAAGGTTATTTCTCCTAGGACATCTCCTCAAGATGAGAAAATTGTAAATTGGATTATAAATTAATTAATGAAAAAAAATAAACCAGAAACATTATGTGTTCATGAAGGCCAAATTGAAGACCCTTTGTATAATGGTGCGGTTTCTCCTTTGTATATGTCTACGGCATATTCATACAAAAAAGGTGATATGTATCCTCGATATTTCAATACACCTAATCAGGTAGGTTTATCTAAAAAAATATCATCTTTAGAAAATGCCGAAGAAACTCTTGTGTTTGGTTCCGGAATGGCTGCAATTTCCACATCTTTACTTTCATTTTTATCATCTGGTGATCATGTTATTTTTCAGCCTGATCTATACGGTGGAACTAGAAATTTTGCAACTGAACATTTAAACACTTACGGAATAGATTATAGCTTTTCTAAAAGTGTTGATTTAAAAGACTTTGAATCTCAAATTAAAGATAACACGAAAGTAATTTATGTTGAATCACCTAGTAATCCATTGATGAAAGTCGTAGATCTCAAAGGTATATCTGAGCTTGCAAAAGATAATAACATTATTACAATGATTGACAATACATTTGCCTCTCCTGTGAACCAAAACCCTATACCATTAGGAATAGACATAGTTATCCACAGCGCAACAAAATATTTGGGAGGCCATAGCGATATTTTAGCAGGATCAGTATCTTCTTCAAAAAAAAATATGGAATCCGTTTTTTCTGTTGGAAAAAGTCTTGGAGGTAATTTAAGTGATTATACTGTTTGGTTATTGGAAAGAAGTTTAAAAACATTGTTTGTTAGGGTAGCAAAACAAAATACAAACGCAAATGAATTAGCTCACCATTTGCAAAATCATGATTGTATTAACAAGGTTTTTTACCCTGGTCTTGAAAATAGCATTTATTATAATCTTGCCAAAAATCAAATGAATGATTATACAGGTATGCTTTCATTTGAAATTAATAAACACATAAGTAGAGAAATTTTTGAAAGCAATCTAAAACTCATCCAACCTGCAATAAGTTTGGCTGGTGTAGAAAGTACAATTAATGTACCATACCTTACCTCACATAAATGGCTTCCTAAAGAGGAAAAGATAAAACAAGGAATATCAGAAAATCTTGTAAGATTTTCTGTTGGTATAGAAGATGTTAATGATTTAAAGCGAGACCTTGACCAAGCTCTAAAAAAAGCAAGTAATGAAAGTTGATATACTTGCGTTTGGATCTCATCCTGATGATGTAGAGTTAGGATGCGGTGGAAGCATATTAAGTGCTATTTCTCAAGGATTAAAGGTTGGTATTATTGACCTAACAAAAGGAGAGCTTGGTACAAGGGGTACTCCAGAAATAAGAAAAAAAGAATCTGAGAAGGCATCAGAAATTCTTGGAGTTAGTTTTAGAAAAAATTTAGATTTCAAAGATGGNTTTTTTNTTAACGATNAAGAACATCAATTAAAANTNGTTGAAGTATTAAGAGAACATAAACCTTCGATTATATTTTGTAATGCAGTAAAAGACAGACATATTGATCACCCCAAGGGCAGTAAGCTTGTAAGTGATTCATGTTTTCTTTCAGGACTTTCTAAAATTAATACGAACTACAAAAATTCTAAAAATCAATTACCTTGGACTCCAAAGCAAATTTACCACTACATTCAGTGGTTTGATCTAAAACCCGATATACTGATNGATATAAGTGAATTTCAAGAAAAAAAAATGAAAGCTATAATGGCCTATGAATCACAATTTTATAATCCTAAAAGCACCGAACCAAATACACCAATTAGTTCAAAAAGNTTTNTAGATAGTATAAAACAAAGAGATCAGAATTTTGGAAGNATTTCAGGAGTAGATNCCGCAGAAGGTTTTACTGTTGAAAGGCCCCCAGTAGTGAAATACATAAAAGGCATCATATAATAACCAAATCTTTATTTTGAAGGGATTTTAAATTAACTTAAATTTACTTTATTATGGTGGTTGTAGCTCAGTTGGTTAGAGCGCCTGATTGTGGTTCAGGAGGTCGTCGGTTCGAGACCGATCTTCCACCCAAGTAGGGGAGAGTAGTTCTCCCTTTTTTTATGGGCTCTACCCAGCTGCGTCTAGAAAAAATAGAAACATTATTCCAATCATTCTAATTACCCTAATTTACGAATTTTTAGCCACTTATTTTCCACTTATTTTCCATTTTTTCTAGAAGACTATCATTTCTTCGAAAAGATTGTAGCGACATCCACCAACTCTGCCAAATTAGGTTTACTTGCCATTAAATAACACCCTTTCCACAGAGGAGATATTCTCCAAGTGACAGATATTTTTTAAATTAGTTTTAACCAAAATCAATTCATATGAAAAAATACAATGGTGCAATAATAATTATTGCATTAGCTGCTTTCGTTTCTATATTATTGAGTTTATATAATGGAAATCCAAATTGGAAAATATATTTACTAGTAACAATAATTTTTTTCATTATTCTATATATTTCTATTTCTTATGAAAAAAATCAAAATAAATAAAAACTTA
>PBVB01000099.1 GCA_002728075.1 Flavobacteriaceae bacterium | reverse complement strand
TTTATATACTTTTGCTCTTTCCTCATTTCTTTTGAAATGATTCATTTGAGTTTGAGACCAAAAGTAAAGAACCGTTTTTTGGCCCATAAAAGCCTTATTACTTGTAATGACCTTGCCTTTATTATTCTCGAGCATTACTATAGGTAAAGGTCTACCAGCTCTCATTTGCATTAAAGAATTATTAAGCGATATTATTTCATTATAATATTCTTGATTAGGATTAATTGAAGAATATGAATCTAAAAATTTCTCATGTGAATTTTGATTATTAGAGTTCATTATTTCCTCATATGCAACTGCTCTAGCAAGTATATTTTTTAATTTAATATTATTAATTCTTTTCTTTATAACTTCAATCCTCTTGATATTAAAATCTGTATTATTTTTTGCTTTATAAAAAATTTGATCATCCTCAAGAGCTTCAAGACTTAAATAGCTCATCAAATAACTAATATATGGCTCAAAGAATGATAATTNTTNNTCGTTATAATTTAATTTTTGCCTATAAATAAAATATGAACTNTCAGTTTTTATATTTTTTGATTTCCCTCTNATTAANGCGTACCTAGCTTTTCTATTTGCGTAGGGATATTTAAAAGAAGCTTCGGTTATTTTTTTAGTAAAATTTGAAAAATTATTTTTATAAATTAGATTTTTCCAGATATCATACTTCTCAATATACAATGAATCAATAATTTTATTGAAGCTTTCACCTTTTAGAGAATATTTAGAGGATAAAAATGAAATTTCATTTTGAAGCTTAAGATATGTCTCNATTAGNAAGTTATTTTTTGCNGCTCCTTTNCCACTAAAAAACAAAGATCCATTAAAGTCAGACATATTCGCCCTTGCCAAAATAGAATCACCAGATTCAATAATAATCATTTGATTTTCAGGAAGGTGNTCCATCTTNAATANACCANANTTAATGGAGTCAAATNTTTTTAAAAAACGTTTATCGGTAGATAGTTTTAGAGTATCAATAATCTTGTTATCACTATATAATAAAACGTTATCAGAAGATGGATTAATTATTTCGCCTCTAAGATATGCTGGTTTAGATTTGATTTCATTTTTGTTGCACCCAATAAATAAACATAATATTAAAATCCAGAATAAAGTTTTATAAAAATGATTTATCATTTTGATAATTTAAATAACAATTGTGATATGCATTACAAATTATGTAATTTTGCATCACTAAAAAAATATAAATTGCTTTCAGCCTCAAATCTATCGGTCCAATTTGGAAAAAGAATTCTTTTTGACAACGTAAACATTAAATTCACACCAGGAAATTGTTATGGAATCATTGGTGCTAATGGATCAGGAAAATCTACGTTTCTAAAAATTTTGTCAGGTAAAATGGAAGCAAACAGTGGAAATATTTCTTTAGAACCAGGTAAAAGATTATCTGTTCTTGAACAAGATCACAATTCTCATAATGCATATACAATAATTGATACAGTTTTAAGAGGAAACAAAATACTGTACGATATTAAGAATGAAATGGAAAATATTTACTCTAAACCGGATTTCAGTGATAAAGATGGAGAGAGAGTAGGGGAGCTCCAAGCAATATATGAAGAAAAAGGTGGTTGGAATGCAGAGAGTGATGCCGCAACCCTTTTGTCTAATCTTGGAGTAAATGAGTCATTACACTTGAAATCAATGAATGAAGTTGAAGGTTACATAAAAGTAAAAGTTCTTTTAGCTCAAGCACTTTTTGGAAACCCTGATGTTCTAATTATGGATGAACCAACGAATGATCTAGATTATGAGACAATAATGTGGTTAGAAAACTTTATAGCTAATTTTGAAAATACAGTAATAGTAGTATCACATGATAGACATTTTTTGGATGCAGTATGCACTCACATATCCGATATCGATTTTGGAAAAATAAATCATTATTCTGGAAATTATTCATTTTGGTATGAATCTAGTCAGCTGGCCTCAAGACAAAGACAACAGCAAAATAAAAAGGCTGAAGAAAAGAAAAAAGAATTAGAAGAATTTATTTCAAGATTTTCTGCAAATGTAGCTAAGTCAAAACAGGCCACCTCTAGAAAGAAAATGATAGAAAAATTAAATATAGAAGAAATTAAACCCTCATCTAGAAGATATCCTGCGATTATTTTTAAACAAGAAAGAGAAGCTGGTAATCAAATTTTAAATATTAAAGATCTTAAGTATAGTCTTGAAGGAGAGTTGTTATTTGACAATATAACATTTAATCTAGTTAAAGGTGAAAAAGTAATTTTTTTCTCAAAAGATAAAAGAGCGGTTACTAAATTCTTTGAAATAATCAATGATGAAGAAAAAGATTTTGAGGGTAAATTTGAGTGGGGTATAACCACAAAAAAATCATACTTACCAATTGACAATTCAAGTTATTTCAAATCTGATATAAACTTAATTGATTGGCTAAGACAATTTACCGAAGATGATGAAGAAAAAAAAGAATTATTTATTCGAGGTTTTTTAGGGAAAATGATATTTAGTGGTGANGAAGCACTTAAAAAGGTAAGTGTTCTATCAGGTGGAGAAAAAGTAAGATGTATGTTATCAAAAATGATGATGAAAAAGTCAAATATTTTGGTTATTGATGAACCTACAAATCATCTTGATTTAGAATCAATCACTGCTTTTAACAATGGGCTTAAAAACTTTGACGGAACTGTTTTACTTAGCACACACGATAATACTTTTGCACAAACTGTCGGCGACAGAGTAATTGAATTGACACCTAAAGGTACGATTGATCGACTCCTAAAATTTGATGATTACATGAAAGATTTGAGTTTAAAAGAAATTAGAGCAAAGTTCTATAATTAACTCTACCAGAAAAAAGCATAAAGAAAGGCTGTTATCATCAAAATTGAAATTGCGGATAAATTAAATTGGCTGGATGTTCGAAAAAGTTTATTTGTTATTATTATTCCCTTTGGATCATCTTCATTTCCTTCAATGTAGCTTATAAAATAGATTATAATAATTGTCCCTATGCAAGTTGCCATCATTTGGTGCATAAATGGAATATTAACGAATATAGGTAAGGTGGACCAGCCATTAGGTGCAACTTTAAAAAACATTGCTATTGGAATTGATAATATAACACCCCATATAGCTGCGTTGTTAGTTGCCTTTTTGTAGAATAATCCCATTAAAAAAACAGCTAATATTCCGGGACTTACAACCCCGGTGTATTCCTGAATAAACTGAAATACTTGACCAAGATTCCCTAGCTGAGGAGCTATAACCATTGCTATTATTAAAGATACAAGAACTGATAGCCTCCCAACTTTTACCATAGTTTTGTCATCTGCTTTTTTATTAATTAAGGATTTATAAATATCCATGGTAAAAATTGTTGAGGTTGAATTTAACATTGAAGCAAGTGAAGAAACAATTGCAGCAGATAAAGCCGCCAAAATAAGACCTTTTATCCCTACTGGTATAAAATTTTTAATTAGCCATGGAGCGGCGTTGTCGTTAACTATATTTCCATTGGATCCAATAAAACCTATGTCAACAGATTCCTGTGTTAAAATTCCAGATTCATCTAAATTCATAACATATGCAATCATTCCAGGTAAAACAACTATGATTGGTATTATTAATTTCAAAAAAGCGGCAAATGCTATACCTTTTTGTCCTTCTTCAAGGCTTTTGGATGCTAGTGTCCTTTGAATTATGTATTGATTGAATCCCCAATAATAAAGATTTGCAACCCACATTCCTCCAATTAGAACTGCGATACCAGGTAAATCATTCCAAGCATCTCTTCCATTAGGAGTGATTATTTCTCCTTTTGAAAGTATCATAGTGAATCTTTCAGGTATTTCATTATAAATAAATTTTAGTCCCTCAATAAAGTTTCCAGAATCAGTAACGTTTACTAATGCAAAGTAAGTCATCATTAGACCACCAAAAATTAATAATATTACTTGAATTACATCTGTCCATGCAACCGCTGCTAATCCACCCCAAAGAGAATAAGCAGCAGCAAAAAAGCCAAGACATACGATACAAACAAAAATAATTGATCCATCACCACTTCCAATGATTGTATCAAGTGCTTTTCCACCTAAATAAAGAACAGTGGTTAGATTGACAAAAATAAAAAGTGCTATCCAAAAAACCGCAAGGATAGTTTTTAAATTTGTGCTATATCTTTTTTCAATAAATTCAGGTATAGTATAGAGTTTTTTTTCAATAAATATTGGTAAAAAATATTTACCAACAACCAATAATGTAATTGCAGCCATCCATTCATATGAAGCTATAGCCAAGCCAAGTGCAAAACCTGAACCGGACATTCCGATAAATTGTTCAGCAGAAATATTTGCAGCGATTAGGGAAGCACCAATTGCCCACCACGGCAATGATTTACTGGCCAAAAAGTAATCCTCTGCACTCTTGGTTTCACCTTTTTTATTTCTTGATACCCAAAGACCAACACTTAAAATTATTAATGCATAGGAAGCAAATACAACAATATCAATACTAGAAAAATTATTATTCANTTAGGCAATATAAGAATTTAAAAAATACCTTTAAAATTGAGTATGCTACTATAAGATTGATTTTATTAACTTCTCTGCTTTTGTAAACTCATCTTTGTGGACATATATTTTTTTTTGATAATCAATTATACCAAAACCAGCAAGTCTAGCTGATTCAGATTCATTTTTGACAATTGGAGTGATGTTAATTTTTTTAAGAGAATAAATTATATTTAATGTATCTATATGATTTCCGTAGAAAACACATAAATAGTTCGGTTGCATTAAATAGATTTGTTGTATTTACTGTTCCAAATAGCTTTGTTAAAATTTTTTCCCAAAGCGAAAGCATAAAAAATAACAATTGATGCAATTGCTTTGAACATGAAAAAATAAATCATCCAAAAAACAGACCANCTATCAACCTTACTAAATATTGAGGTTGGAGTTATATANGTTAGGCCTAANGATACNANAAGTAGAAAGNCTATCATATTCCATAAACTTTTAAGTGGCCACATNAATAATTTTCTATAGGGGTGTAAATCGTTTCCCCACTTGTGTACTAAATAGAAATAATTATTCCCTAATGGGACAAATAAGAGTGGATCATCAGTATTTTTGAGTCTAAAAAGCTTTGAGGGGGCCATAATTTTAAAATCAGAGAGGATAGTGTTATGAGCAGATTCTAATTTAGATATTTCTAAAAATGCTTCTTTTGGTAATGAGTTTTTAAAATATTTATGATCTAAAAAACGTAATCTAAAATCAATGCATATTTTCTTGATAGATTTAAGATCGAAAATTTTGTTTTTATCAAGTTTATCAAAATTAAATTTGTTATTGGAATTAGATTTGGAAGANATTATTCCTAAAATAGTTTTAAAATTTGTTTCTTCTGTAATTACAGGGTTGACCTTATTTAACTCATTTAAAATATTTGTCCTTTTCATCATATCAACAACTAACAAATTTAATTTATTTTTCCCCCAAATAAAAACACATTAATCAATAATTCTTATAGTTTTATCAATTTACCTTAATTCAGCACCAAAACTANCGATAAACATTTTTTCTAATTTATTACATATGATGTTTATTTCNGAGTCTGTAATAGTTTTTTCATTNTTGTAGAAATAAAAACTAATTCCATATGACTTTTTATTTTTTGGTAACTCTTTCCCATTGTAAACATCAAANAGATCAATTTTATATAATAATTTTCCGCTTATTTTTAANGATTTTNCTTTTAAAGAATTAAAATCNACATCNNTGTCAATCATTATTGCATAATCTCTTTTAGAANANGGGAATTGNCGAATTGGAGAGACTTTGAATTTTTTATTTGAATAAAAATCAAAAATTTTATTTAGTTCTAATTCAGCATAAGCAACTTGTTGATGAATGTCAAAATGATTTATTGTTTTAAGATTTACGGTACCCGCCATCGCAATTAACTTTCCTCCAAGTCGAAACTCAATAGAATCCTCAAACATATTTTTATTTACAACTACCTCTTCGCATTTATTAAAACCAAGCTTGACTAAGATGCTGTTTACAATCCCCTTCATTTTAAAAAAAATGTTAGGCTGGNTATTGTAAATCCAATTNTNATCGTAAAAATCNCCAGTAAGTGAAATTGAAACATATTTGTTTTCNATAAATTCACCTTTATCATTCAAATAAACTTTGCCTGTCTCAAATATTTTAATATTTTGCTCTTGTCTTTTGAGATTGTATGAAATATTTTCNAACAGNCCAAACAACAGGCTATTTCGCATTTGTGATATCTCTGTCCCGATGGGATTTAATATGTCGACTAATTTTGATTCATCAATTTCTTTCTTAAAATTATTTGAAGTAGGAGATATTATTGAATTATTGACTACTTCATTAAAGCCAAGTCCGATTAATTGATTTACAATTANATTGTTAATGGATTCATATGATTTAGTATTTTTTTCAGGGTAGTGGGTTTTGGAATCAGATAAAGATGGAATATTATTNTATCCATAAATTCTTATGAATTCTTCGATAACATCAATTTCTCTTGTTACGTCATGTCTATAGTTTGGTAATTCAATATTTAANTCATTTTTNCTTTTTGAAATAATTTTTATGTCTAGAGATTCTAAAATCATATTGATTTTAGAAACTGGAATTTTAAAACCAACTGTAGAGTAAATTTTGTCATAACGAAAATTAATATTTTTAATTTGACTTTTCCTCCCTTCAATTTTTAAAATACTACCATCCATTTTTCCACCAGATAAATCTAAAATTAAATCTAAAGCTCTACANAGTGCATAATTAACTAAATCTGGGTCTACACCCCTTTCATATCTGAAAGAGGCATCTGTTGATAANCCATGTCTCTTGGATGTTTTTCTAATNGATATTGGATTAAATAATGCACATTCTAGAAATATCTTTTTTGTTTTTTCTGTAACACCAGAATTAATGCCACCATAAATTCCTGCTATGCATAAAGGTTTGGATTTGTCACAAATCATTAAATCTTCTTTGGATAGTTTTCTTTCTTCTCCGTCAAGAGTTACAAAGCTGGTATTATCAGGTAATGTTTTGACAATAATTTCATCTTCAATTTTTGATAAATCAAATGCATGNAGAGGCTGACCAAGTTCATGCATAACAAAATTAGTTATGTCAACTATATTGTTTTTGGGTGAAATACCAATAGAATTCAAATANTTTTGTATCCACATTGGAGAAGGTTTAACATCAATATCTGAAATCAAAGCACCTGAATAATAAGGACATGTTTCANAATTTTCCACATTAATCTTAAAACCTGAATTANCCCCAAATTTATATTCTTTCACCTTGGGAATTTTAAAAGTATATTTAATATTATTTGAAATGCACCAGGCTTTAAGNTCTCTTGCTACGCCTAAATGGCTCATTGCATCTGATCTATTTGGAGTTAACCCAATTTCAATTAAGTAGTCTTTGTAAATTTTATATATTTCTGAACATTTTTTTCCTACAGAATGGATTTCATCAAGAATCATTATTCCTTCATGAGATTCACCAAGTTGAAGTTCNTTTTCAGAGCATATCATGCCTTCACTAATTTCTCCTCTTATTTTAGACTTTAAAATCTTAAAACTTTGATTTTTATCATTGTATAGANNTGTTCCAACTAAAGCTACCGGAACTTTAGCTCCTTCTNTAACATTNGAAGCACCACAAACTATTTGTAATAAATTTTTATCACCAACATCGACTTNAGTAATTTTAAGTCTGTCAGCATTTGGGTGTTTAGCACATTTCAATACTTTTCCTACGACTACACCTTCAAGTGAACCAAGTANTGATTCATAAATAGTGTTTCCTTCAACTTCCAATCCAATTGATGTTAAAGCACTTAATTGCTTATCCAAAGGGAGGTCTATGTTAATAATTTCTTTTAATAAATTGTAGGAGATTTTCATTCTAAATTATTATGGTGCTAATATACACATCAGGATTCAACTTATAAGGTTCCATATCTTTTTATTATATGTAATTTTATTTAATTCTGACTTAATATTCTTGTTGTCTTCATGATTTAAGTTAGGGTCGTTTTGAATTAAAATTTTGGCATAATTCCTGGCGATTTGAAGTATTTCTTGGTCTTTCACTAAATCTGCAATTTTTAATCTAATTATTCCACTTTGTTGTGTTCCAGCGACATCTCCGGGACCTCTTATTTTTAAATCCACCTCAGCTATTTCAAACCCATCCGATGTTTTCGCCATTGTTTCAAGTCTCAACTTAGCATCATTCGATATTTTTTTTCCCTTCATTAGTATGCAAAAACTTTGTTCTTTACCTCTGCCTACTCTTCCACGAAGCTGGTGCAACTGAGAAAGACCAAATCTTTCTGCACTTTCGATAACCATAACATTAGCATTTGGAATATCGACTCCAACTTCAATTACAGTAGTTGATACCATTATTTGTGATTTTCCTTCCAAAAACCTATTCATTTCATAATCTTTATCTTCTGTTTTCATTTTGCCATGCATTACACTTATTCTATATTTTGGTAACGGAAATTCCCTACAAATACTTTCATAGCCATCCATTAAGTCTTTGTAATCCATTTTTTGAGATTCTTCAATGAGAGGGTAAACAATAAAAATTTGTTTTCCAAGTTCAATTTGTTCTTTTAAAAACTTAAAAACTCTTAAACGTTTATTTTCTCCCATAAGGAATGTTTTTATTTTTTTTCTTCCGGGTGGAAATTCTTTGATAATAGAGAAATCTAAATCACCATAAATACTCATCGCCAGTGTTCTTGGAATTGGAGTTGCAGTCATAACCAAAACGTGGGGGGGAAATTTATTTTTGTACCATAACTTTGCCCTCTGGGCAACTCCAAATCTGTGTTGTTCATCGATAACCACAATACCCAGATTTTTGAATAAAACTTTATCTTCAATAAGACTATGTGTACCTACAATGATATTTATATCTCCAGTTAATAATTTTTCGTGAATATTTTTTCTAACTGATAATTTTGTTGAACCTGTTAAAATTTCTACGTTNACAGGTAAANCATTAAGCATAGATTTTAAATTGTTGTGGTGTTGAAATGCCAATATNTCTGTNGGAGCCATAAAACATGCCTGATATTTNTTGTCCANGGCTATGAGCATAGACAAGAGTGCTACCATNGTTTTACCAGAGCCNACATCACCTTGTANCAAACGATTCATTTGACNNCCAGTNCCAAGATCTTTTCGAATTTCTTTTACAACTTTTTTTTGATCATTCGTCAANTCAAANGGTAAGTGGTTTTTGTAATATGTATTAAATAAGTTTCCTACNTGCGAAAACTCATAACCTTTNATTTTTGTTTTATTATCTCTNTGTCTTTTTAAAAGTTGAACCTGAATAAAAAACAATTCTTCAAATTTTAATCTAAANCTTGCTTTTNCTAAATCAATGTCATTTTTTGGAAAATGTATATTAGAAAAGGATTTTTTAAGTGATGTTAACTTTAATTCTGATAAAATTTTATTTGACAATGATTCGGTTAATTCATCTTTTAAAATATCAATCAAGTTATGCATCGCAACTCTAATTATCTTTTGACTAATTCCATATCTAAGAGTCTTTTCAGTTGATGAATAAATTGGATATATACCACTAATGTTTTTGATGTTATAATTATTAATTTTTGTCAGCTCTGGATGTGGTATGGTTGGACGGTTATCAAACCAATTAACTTTTCCATATACCACATACTCAGATTCTAAATCAATATTCTCTATAATCCATTTAAATCCTCTGAACCAAATCAATTCAATTGTAGAAATTCCATCGCTAAATGTTCCTGATAGACGTTTACCTTTTTTTTGTTGAATAATTTTTGTGTTTAAAAATTTACCCCTTATTTGAATATCTGTATTTGATTTATTTAGATTATTTATGGAATAAAATTTAGACCTGTCAACATATCTATAGGGAAAGAAAAAAAGAAAATCACGAAATGTTTTAAGACCTAATTCTTCGCTGAGAACTTTAGCTCTTCCTGGACCAATACCTTTCAAAATTTCAATTGGTCTTTCAAATACATCCATTTTAATTAATGTAAAAGGTTTCTAANTTTAATATAAGTTGAAATTTAGTTTTTTTAAAATACTTTTTCCTTTTAATGTTGTTAATTTAAAATTTTTGTGTTGTATATTAATTTTATTAAAAAAATATCTAAATCCTCNAAATAAGTTGAGAGATCTTCTAGCATCAAATATTAATTCTTTAAATGATTCTCAAAAGGAAGCTGCTTTAAAAATTAATGGCCCTATAATTATAATTGCAGGTGCNGGNTCAGGTAAAACGAGGGTATTGACATTTAGAATTGCTTATTTGATTTCACAGGGCATTGACCCATTTTCAATCTTATCATTGACATTTACCAATAAGGCAGCTAAAGAGATGAAAACAAGGGTTGGAGAACTAGTAAATGAAAGTGAAGCAAGAAATATTTGGATGGGTACTTTTCATTCCGTTTTTGCAAAAATTTTAAGAATTGAGGCAGACAAATTAGGTTATACCTCTTCNTTTACGATTTATGATACACANGATAGCGATCGTTTNATTTCGAGTATAATTAAAGAAATGGGACTTAGTAAAGATTCNTATAAACCAAAACAAATTAGAAATAGAATTTCAACATTAAAAAACAGTTTAATTACAGTCGAATCATATGAATCTGATTTTGATCTTAAAGAGTATGATGAAATTGCTCAAAGACCATTATTTGGAAAAATATACTTAGAGTACACAAAAAGATGTTTTCAGTCAAACTCAATGGATTTTGATGACCTATTAGTTAAGACAAATGAATTATTAAATAAATTTCCCGAAACATTGTCTAAATATCAAGACAGATTTCGATTTATCTTGGTTGATGAGTATCAAGATACAAATCACTCACAATATTTGATTGTAAAAATGTTGGCAGANAGGTATCGTAATATATGTGTTGTTGGAGACGATTCTCAAAGTATATACTCTTTTAGAGGGGCTAATATTAACAANATTTTAAACTTTCAAAANGATTACGACGAAGTNGAAGTTTTTAAATTAGANCAGAATTATCGNTCNACGAAAAATATTGTTAAAGCTGCAAATTCTCTTATAAACCANAANAAGTANAAANTAGAAAAAACAATTTGGACGAACAATGAAGANGGAGAAAAAGTAATAATTAAAAAATGTTTTAGTGACAATGACGAAGGTAAGTATGTTGCGAAAAGTATTGTTGAAACTGTTGAAAAAAATAACTTTAAATATAATTCTTTTGCAATTTTGTATAGGACAAATGCTCAATCAAGAATTATAGAGGAATCTTTCAGAAAAAATAATATACCTTACAGAATTTACGGAGGTCTTTCTTTTTATCAAAGAAAAGAAATTAAGGATGTTCTTGCTTATTTAAGATTAGTAGTTAACTCTAATGATGAAGAGAGCATTAAAAGAATTATAAACTTTCCGCCAAGGGGTATTGGAAACACAACAATTGACAAACTCATAATTGCCTCTAAAAAATACGATTTACCAATCTATGATATAATACTTTATAAAATCAATTCTCTTAAAATAAGCGGTGGTACAAGAGGAAAAATTCTGGACTTTGTTAACATGATTGAAGGTTTCAAAACAATGATTAAAAATTATGATGCATTTGAGTTAGCAGAACAGATTATCAAAAGAATTGGTATAATTAAATTTTATGAAAATGAA
>PBVB01000098.1 GCA_002728075.1 Flavobacteriaceae bacterium | reverse complement strand
CTACTCAAATTTCGATGGGACCATATAATTTTTACTGGTAGTACTAAAATTGGAAAGATAATAGCTGCTGCTGCTGCGAAACATCTTACACCAACAATTTTAGAGTTAGGTGGAAAAAGTCCTTGCATAGTTGATCAAACTGCAAAAATCAAAGTCTCGTCAAAAAGAATTGCATGGGCAAAATTTATCAATTGTGGTCAAACTTGTATCGCGCCCGACTATATTTTGGTTCATAATGAAATAAAGGAAAAATTAATAGAAGGATTGTCTTCTGAAATAAGAAATCTTTATGGAAATAAAGCGATTGACTCTAAGAGTTACGGGAAAATTGCCCATATTAAGCATTTTGAAAGAATGATTGAATTTATTTCTGGTGAAAAAATTTTATTTGGAGGAGATCATGATAGAGAGTTATTATATTTTGGACCAACAATCATCGAAATTCAAAATTCCAAAAGTAAATTAATGAAATCTGAAATTTTTGGACCCATCCTACCAATAATTTCATTTAGTAATGAAGAAGAGCTGCGTGAAATTATTTTAGAGAATGAGAAACCTTTAGGATTTTACATTTTCTCTGAAAAAAGGGATTTTATAAGAAAAATGAGTAGATATTTTTCATTTGGTGGTGGTGTTTCAAATGACTGTATAATTCAATTTGTTAACAATAACTTACCTTTTGGTGGAGTTGGTCACAGTGGAATGGGAAAATATCATGGTAAATATTCTTTTGATGCTTTTACTCATTACAAACCATTTATTGAAAGAGGTACATGGATAGATATCCCCTTAAGATACGCACCATATCCAAGTTCTTTTAAATGGCTAAAAAAAGTTTTAAATTATTTTACCTAGATTATCAATATCAATTTTCTAATAGCCTAAATTTTACTTCAGAACCTTCAGATTTTTGCACTAGATTTGAGAGAGAATCATCAGTCAATATTAAAATTTGCAAATACCCTCCCGTAACTTGACAGTCTGCAGTTGCGATAATTATCTCGCCTCCCGGTGTAAATTGAACTATACCAGGAATAACGACTTTACTATTTAAATTAAAAAAATCATTTTTAAGTTCTGAGGATAACCTATACCCCATTCTATTTTGACTTTTTATAAAAAATATCTCACTTAATATTTGTTTTTTTATTTCAACAGTTAACATATTCCAATCTGGGCCAGGCCTAGCAAATAAAGTTTTTTTGGAAAATGCATTTTCAGAAATTTTCAAGTTTATTATTTTAGAATTAATGTCTTGGGTCTTAGATATAAACTCATACTTTTCGCCATCATTAATAGATATTGATTTTGTAATAGGGTAAAAAAAAGATTTGCTGTTTAAAATTTTTGGAATCTTAAAAGTTCCTTCAAATTTTAAGTAACATCTTAAACCAGCCTTTACTCGACCAACCTTTAGAATTTGTCCAGCTCGAAATGAATAAACTTTGTTATTTTCAACTGGCTCGTTATCCAAATATGAGTCAAANTTAGCTCCCGTGATAACAAACCTTGAATTGCACCTGAGTTTCAATTTTGGACCTATTANTGTACATTCAAATACNGAATCNCTATCTANNCCCGGNAACAATAAATTTGCAAGGTAAAATGAATTNANNTCCATAGGACCTGATATAGGAACACCTAGGTGTCTGTGGGTTTTTCTTCCAGAATCTTGAATTGTAGTAAAATATCCTGATGAAATAACTTCTATCATTTAAAGAATTTTAAAATCATAAACATCGAGCTCATAATCCAGCTTAATTTTTTTATAATTTTCAAGTTCAATTTCTTCAAAAATCACTTGATCAAATACATTTATATTGATTTTTAGATTAGAATCAAAATCAACTAACGGAATTGGGCAATTGCCAATACAATTCCAGCCTCCTGGACTATCTTGTGGATAAATACCAACATATTCTCCGCCAATTGCGACAGTCCCTTTACCTATTTTACTACTGGGTATTTTCTTCCTAGGTAGATGTAATTTTGATTCTAAACCAGAGAAATATCCAAACCCCGGTAAAAAGCCATAATACTCGAGGGTAAATTTGTTTTTTAAAAATGTCTCTTTAAATTTTCGCGTAAGTTTNAAATCACCATCATAAAGTTTTAAAATATCATCTTGAAANGAATCATCAAAACAAATTGGAAGATGAATAGTTTTTGATTTATTATCATTCTTTTTGTTTGAATTTATACTTTCATTNATAATATCNAGAATTTCANCATGTTCTATAGCTTCTTTTAAAAACAANGTCATANTATTTTTAGTAGCTACTACCTCGATTATTTTACTGTTCTTTTTTAANNTTTGAAAAANACNTATNAAGTTGTCNCTTTTANAATCACTNAAANTAAATGTAATTGTTGTTGAGTTTAAATAATAAAATTCAGTAAGATTTAACATTTATGGATAATTGTTTTAATTCTTTAATTAGATATGAAATAATATTAATTACATTTTTGTTGTCTCCGTGTAGACAAATAGTCTGAACTTTCAACTCAATACTTTTGTTATCTTTCGTTATAACTGAACTTTCCTTTACTAGATAAGCAACCTGATCCAGTATCTTTTTTTTGGTCTCATGAACTGAAGATGGATTTTGTCTAGATGATAAAGTAAAATCTGAGTTATAAACCCTGTCGCCAAAACCTTCATGGATTTGTTTAATATTTTTTGAACTTAAAACAGTTGATAATTTACTGAATGGCTGACAAAAAACATATAAATTACCATATTCCTTAAAAACTTCAACTACAGCCTCTGCTTTTTCTAGATCATGAAACAAGTCGTTGTAAAGCGCTCCATGTGGCTTAATATGGGTAGAGTTGGCTGAAATATTGAAGAATAAATCTAATTGAAATCTAATAGAATCTTGTAACTTTTTTAATGGTATGTCAAGTGACTTCCTGCCAAAAAATTTTGTATCTAAATAAGATGGATGTGCACCTGTTTTAACATTATATTTTTCAGCTAGTTCAATGGCCTCTTTTATAGTTCTTTTGTTACCAAAGTGGCCGCCACATGCAATTGAACATGACGATATAAATGGCATTACAAAAGGGTCAATACCCGTGCCTTCCCCTAAATCACAATTTAAGTCTATACTATACATTAAATATTTTTAAAATACTGGAAACACACAAGAAGATAAAAAATAACTCTATCAATAAAAGAATAATTTTATCATAATCATTTTTTTTGGGAGGCTCATTTGTTTTTTTATTAATTAAAACAAAAAGTAATACCCCAAGCACCGGGAGGAGAATTCCGTTGGCAACTTGAGCAAACAAGATAATCTGAATTGGTAATGTATAGATTGAAGAAAATATAAATCCAATCAAAACGACTGTAATGGAAACTAACTTGTAATAAAATCCATTTAATTTTAAATTAAAACATTCACAAAAAATAATTGCAGCTGCAATTGGAGCCGTTATTGAAGAAGTTAATCCAGCACAAAAAAACCCTAAATTAATAATCCAATTAGAAATATTTCCGTAGAATGGTTCTAACAAACCACGAATTTCAGACGGATTTGTAATATTTGCCCCCTGTAATGAAGCTGAAGTGACAATTATACAAATAGATATTACACCTCCTATCGATACAGCAATAATGGTATCGAGCTTAATGCTATTAATATCTTTATACTTTTTATTTACAAGTGCTGCATGTAAAAATAAATTGTAAGGAACGACAGTAGTGCCCATGATACCGACAACATTTAAAACATTTTTTGAATTGAAGCTAGGGATAAATAAACCTTTTAAAATTTCTATAAAATCCGGCTTCGTTACAAAAGAAGATATCAAAAAAGACAAACTCATAAATGCAACGATTAGCATCAAAATATTTGATAATATTTTGTAATTGTTTATAAAAATTATAATGACTATTATAAGACAAAGTATGGTTAGCTGAATAAAATTGGAAAGTTTAATCGATAACAAATTGAGAATACCATTGGTCCCTATAAGAGTACCCGATAAATTACCCGCCTCATAGGCAGAATTACCTATGAAAATTGAGGAAAAAATTAAGCATATCAATAAAATTTTTAAAATCTTATTTTTTTCATTACCAAGAATAGTAGTAGCTAAACCTTTTTTTGAATAAAAGGATATTCTAGCAGCAATATTTTGAATGAATATTGTTATCAGTGTTGAACATAAAACGGCCCATAGTAAATCAAAACCATAATTTGTNCCGGTAAGTATGCACATCGTTATTGTACCAGGGCCTATAAAGGCGGCTGTTACAACGAAAGCTGGATTAAAAAAAGATTTTCCAATCATAAATCGTAGCTGTCTAGTCCTTTATTTAGCCAATTTCTGTATTTATTTACACTAGAGGTATATTGTAGAGGGTAATTAAGAATCCTTCCATTGGGATGTATCATAATGTAATAGGGTTGTGATGCGGAATTGAAATTTTGAAGTTGGAAAGTTGACCACTTTTCACCAATAGTTCTAATTTTTTTTATCCTACCATCTGGAAATTTAAAATTAAAAGACTCATCAGGACTAAGTTTTTTTCTATCATCCACATAAAGCGAACTAATTATAAACTTATTTTTTAAAATATCGTAAACCTCTGGGTTAGACCAAATATTTTCCTCTACTCTCCTGCAATTTACACAAGCCCATCCCGTAAAATCAATTAAAATTGGTTTGTTTTGAGACTTCGCTTTTTCACGAGCAGCTTTAAAATTCTTATAACAATCCAGATTTAATGGGCAATCATTGGTGTTAGAAAAAAGGCTGTAGAAAACAGGAGGTGTAAATCCACTAACAAATTTCAGTTTATTTTCTTTGCTTACAAGACCATTTAAGAGATATATTGAAAAGATTAAGCTAATTAGACCAAATATCTTTTCAATATTAGATTTTTTTTCACCTGTGTTTTTTACAAGGCCAAGAAGGTATATAGATAAAAGAAGAGACAAAATCAACCATATTAAAATAAAAACTTCTCTTTTTAAAAAACCCCACCCTGAAACAAGATCAGCATTTGATAAAAATTTCAATGCTAGTGCAAGTTCGATAAAACCTAACGTGATTTTGAACTTTTTCATCCAAGTGCCTGACTTTGGAAGGTTTTTAATCAAATTTGGAAAAAGAGCCAACATCGCAAAAGGTAGTGCTAATGAAATGCCAAAACCTAGCATTCCTGCTGTTAATTGGTATGCTCCTCCATTAATAGATAATGACCCTACCAATAAAGAGCCAAGTATTGGTCCAGTACATGAGAAGGAAACCAGTGCCAAGGTCAAAGACATGAAAAAAATGCCTATTATACCCGATATTGAAGATTTAGATTCAGTTTTATTTAAGAAAAATACTGGTAAGGTTAACTCATAATAGCCAAAAAAAGAAAACGCAAAAAATATAAATACAATAAAAAATATTAGATTCAAAAATACACTTGTTGACAAATCATTTAAAATTTGTGGATTTAAAGAATCAACTAGATGAAAAGGTAAACTTAGAGAAACATATATTAATATTATAAAAAAACCATACAAGAGAGCATCAAAAATTCCTTTTCGATTTGATTGATTTTGTTTAATAAAAAATGAGACTGTCAGTGGAATCATTGGAAAAATGCAAGGAGTAAGCAGAGCCAGGAATCCGCTTAAAATTCCTAATAAAAAAATAGAAAAAAAAGATTGATCGTTTGATTCAATATTAGTTGGTGATATTAGCAGATCTTCATTACTTAGATCCAAACTCAATTCATCGATTTTTAAAAGATCGTACTCTTTGAGTTCATTAGGACTTGATTCTAACAATTTTCCATCAATGGATAGGCTAAATGACTTGGTGCGAAAAATACATAACCTATCATCACAAACTTGATAAGAAATTTCTCCTTTTATTGGTTCATTTGAGGTCTTTTTATAATACAATTTTTGATAAAATTCTGCCTCATTTTTAAAAAAAGAGATGTTTTTAAAAAAATATGGGTCAAATTCATCCAAGGGCTTTGATGACAAAAGGGAACCTTTTTTTCTAACACTTAATGAATCTGAAAAAAAATTGACTTCGGTAGCCAACGGTCCATCATCATAAACTTTCGGAGAATAAAGACGCCAATTTTTGTCTATCTCGGCTCTAATTGTAAGCTTTAATTCTCCATTTTTAATATCAGAAACCGCAAAATCCCATTTGACAGGCTCTTGTGAATAACAAGAGAAAGCAATTAAACAAAAAAGGAATGTTTGTATTTTTTTCAACTTAATTTCAAAATTAAGGGATTTTCTTGTTTTTCACTTGCTGCAAANCTTCGATCAACTCTTTTTCCAATCACCCAGACAATTTTNTCACCAGAACAAAGCAACCATTGTTTTTCTTTATCTACAAGAGAATACTTTTCGTCCTTAAAATACTTACTTAATTTTTTCTTTCCTTTCATTCCGAATGGATAGAAAAAATCACCCAAAATTGGTTTTCTAATTACCAATTCGCGGTCTAGTTTAGATCTGTCAAGAATAGCATACTTATCTGTATTTCTGGATTGTTCTACAATTTCAATTTTTATNTCCCTATCAAATGATTTTTTTTTATCCCATTTNTAAGGTTCATTATATTGTTTTTTNTTTATTTTTTTCAAAATTAAATGGTCTCTATTAGAAATCAATCTGTATTTTTTTGAAGCTAAAAACTTTCCCGTCTCGGAATTAACTATCGAAAAGAGATCTTCCTCATTTAAAAAACCAAACTCACAGAATATTTCATAAATAAAAAATTTGTTTGGCTTTAGTTTTTTTAAGTCTCTTTTATAAATAATAAAATAATCCTCTTTTTCANTAAAGTTTTCTTTTTTCCAAACTTTTATTAAGTTGTAAAGAGCATCCTTAGACTCATTCAAATAGGTCAAACTTTTTTTATAATTATTTATCCAATCAGGGAATATTTTGAGTAGTTCAGGAGTAATTTTATTTCGTATTTTGTTTCTTGTGTAGTGATTTTTTGAATTGGATGAATCTTCTCTCCAGATAATTTTATTTTCGTGTGCATAGAACTCTATATCCTCCCTTGAAAAAGATCTTAGAGGTCTTGAAATGGGAAAGTCAGGTATACCTATAAGGCCCTTTAAACCAGAACCTCTTGATAAATTAATAAGAAATGTCTCAAACTGGTCATTCAAATTATGAGCCGTAACAATATAACTTAGATGATGGTCTTTCAATAGCTTTTTCATCCAAGAATATCTTAATTCTCTAGCAATCATTTGAATTGATTTTCCAGCTTGCAAAGCCATATTTTTTGTGTCAAATGATTTAGAAAAAAATGTAATTGAATTTTCTTCACACTTTTCTTTAACAAATTTTTCATCTCCGATGCTTTCATCTCCCCTAAGCATAAAATTACAATGAGCCACACAAAAATCAATGTTCAANTTTTTTAAAATATCAAACAAAACCATGCTATCTATGCCACCACTACAAGCTAAAAGAACAGAATCCCCTTCCTTTAATTCGTATTTTTTTATGTATTCTTTTANTTTGTTAAGCATTATTTAANAACCAAATTTTATTGTCTAAAGGTTTAAAANACAAATTTTATTTTTTTTTTTAATAATAAAAGATATAAATTTGCATCCAAATGAATATATATTTTTTTAATATAAAANCGCGTAANAACCGTTCCTTTCGTCCTCTATNTTAAGGGGATAAATTCATTTTTGGCTCATATAGAGTATNTCCAAATTAAATTTATTAACTCAGAAAAAACGAAAAGTTTAAAACTATTCAGTGAAAATATATATATCAAATATCAAACATAAAAAATTTGCATCTCAAATAAGCAAATGTATTGATGAATCAGCTAAGATGAGGGGCACTGGTATTGCCAGAAGAACACCTGAATACATTATAAAAAAAATAGAAGCTGGCAATGCAGTTATTGCTCTTCACAAAGAAGAGTTTGCTGGTTTTTGTTATATAGAGAAATGGGGACATGGAAAATATGTTGCTCATTCAGGATTGATAGTTGCACCAAAATTTAGAGGAAAAGGTTTAGCAAAGAAAATCAAAAGTGAAATTTTTAATCTTTCCAAGAAAAAATATCCAAATTCAAAAGTTTTTGGAATAACCACCTCTAAAACTGTAATGCGTATTAACTTTGAATTAGGATATAGGCCGGTTCCTTTTTCAGAGTTGACCGACGATCCAGAATTTTGGAAGGGCTGCAGAACTTGTGTCAATTATGATATATTAACCAGAACCGATAAAAAAATGTGCTTATGTACAGGCATGCTCAATGATGAAAAAAAGAAATAATATGAAAAACAATAAAGTTGTTCTTGCATACAGCGGTGGACTTGACACAAGCTTTTGTCTTAAAAAACTTATTGACGAAGGGTTTGATGTTTATCCAATTCTAATTAACACAGGTGGTTTTTCAAAAAGTGATCTTAAATTGATTAAGTATAATTCAAAGGTTATAGGATCTAATAATTTTCAATGTATTGATGCTAAAAAAGATTTTTATCAAAAAATAATTCGATTTTTAGTTTATGGAAATATTTTAAAAAACTCAACCTATCCATTATCGGTGAGCTCAGAAAGAATTATTCAAGCAATTGAAATTATTAAATATGCAAAAAAAATTAAAGCTTCATCAATTGCCCATGGGAGCACTGGTGCGGGTAATGATCAAGTTAGATTCGATTTAATTTTTCAAATTTTATCAAGCGATATAAAAATTATCACCCCAATTAGAGACAATAAAATTTCCAGGGAAGATGAAATAAGTTTTTTGAAAAAAAATGGTATTGAATTAAACTGGGATGAAAAAAAATATTCTATTAATAAAGGTCTATGGGGAACAAGTATTGGTGGAAAAGAAACACTAGGATCAAGGCATAATATTCCTGAAAATGCGTATCCTTCAAAAGTTGATAAAAAAAAGGAGGAGAACATTTCTTTAACATTTAAAAAAGGAGAGATTGTAGCTGTCAACAATATCAAAGCCTCTCCAATTGAAAACATTAAAAAAATTGAAAAAATAGCAAGTAAATTTGGAGTTGGTAGGGATACTCATGTTGGAGATACAATAATTGGAATTAAGGGAAGAGTTGGTTTTGAAGCAGCTGCTCCAATTTTAATAATAAAGGCCCATCACCTTTTAGAAAAACATACTCTTACTAAGTGGCAGTTGATATACAAAGAGCAATTGTGTATAAATTACGGTTTATTGCTTCACGAAGGACAGTACCTGGACCCCGTTATGAGAGATATAGAAGAATTTCTAATTAGTAGCCAAAAAAATGTTTCTGGTGATGTCTTTATAAAACTCAACCCATACAGGTATGAGCTTATTGGGATTAAATCAAAATTTGATCTAATGGATTCTAAATTTGGAAATTATGGCGAAATGAATAAAAAATGGTCAGCGGATGAGGTAAAAGGATTCATTAAAATACTTTCTAATCAAAATAAGATTTATCAAAAAATAAATAAAAATGAATAAAAAAATTGGAATTGTAGGAGGTTCGGGTTACACAGGAGGTGAATTAATTCGCATACTAATCAATCATCCAAATGTTGAAATTGATTTTGTTTACAGTAGAACTAACGACGGAAAAAAAATCCATGATATTCACTCAGACTTGATTGTAAAAGACCTTCCCCTTTTTAGTAAAAAAGTAAATAAAAATATTGATGTTGTTTTCCTTTGTTTAGGACACGGGAATAGTTCAAAGTTTTTGAAAGAAAACTTTTTTTTAAAAAAAACAGTAATTATTGACTTAAGCAATGACTTCAGATTAAAAAGGAATAATTCATTTAAGGATTTAAATTTCGTTTACGGACTTCCCGAATTACAAAGAGAGAATATTAAAAAAGCTAAGGCTATTGCTAATCCTGGTTGTTTTGCCTCTTTATTGCAATTAGCTTTATTGCCATTAGCTGAAAATGGTTTATTAAAAGAAGAAATTCATGCAAATGCAACAACTGGCAGTACTGGTGCTGGAGTTGGGATGTCTGAAACTTCTCACTTTAGCTGGAGGAACAATAACCTTTCATGGTATAAAGCGTTTAATCATCAACATTTAGATGAAATAATTGAAAATATAAAATTTAGCAAAATCAATTTAATCCCCCAGAGAGGAAATTTTACCAGGGGTATTTTTCTAACATGCTACACTAAATTCAAATATGATTTGAGCTATGCGAAAAAAATATTTGAAGATTATTATAAAGATGAGCCTTTCACAATTATAAGCGAAAATGAAATCACATTAAAACAAGTTGTAAACACAAATAATTGTGTTTTACACCTACACAAGTACAAAGAAAAATTACTCATTACTGGTGCTCTTGACAATTTACTAAAAGGAGCATCAGGGCAAGCGATTCAAAATTTGAATATTATAATGGGCTGGAGTGAAAAGTTAGGTTTAGAATTCAAAGCAAATATATTTTAAAATGAAATTATTCGATGTTTATTCTCTTTTTGATGTTACACCAGTAAAAGCTAAAGATGTATACGTATACGACGACGCTGGAAATAAATATTTGGATTTGTACGGTGGGCATGCAGTAATTTCTGTTGGCCATTCTCATCCACATTACGTGGAAAACATCAAATCACAACTTGATAAAATATCATTTTATTCAAATTCAGTAAAAAACCCCTTACAATCCGTTCTTGCTGAAAAAATAAATGAGCATGCCGATCTCAAAGATTATCAGCTTTTTCTTTGTAGTAGTGGGGCAGAATCAATAGAAAATGCACTAAAACTTGCTTCTTTTCATACAAACAAAAAAAGAGTAATAGCATTTAAAAACAGTTTTCATGGGAGAACTTCTGCGGCGGTTGCAGTAACTGACAACCATAAAATAAGTTCACCTTTAAACAAACAACAAAATGTTACTTTTTTAAAATTAAATGATTATGAAAATCTTGAAATAGAACTAAAAAAGGGAGATGTATGTGCTGTGATTTTTGAAACAATTCAAGGAGTCGGTGGGCTGGACATGCCAAAAGGGGATTTTATTTGTTATATGGATAGATTATGTAAGCAGTATGGGACATGTCTTATTGCTGACGAGGTCCAATCTGGTTTTTCTAGATCAGGCAAATTTTTTGCTTATCAGTTTAATAATATAGAACCAGATATTATCACCATGGCTAAAGGAATGGGAAATGGGTTTCCTGTAGGCGGAATTTTAATAAATTCAAAAATTAAACCTAGTGTTGGTCTTTTAGGAACAACATATGGGGGAAACCATCTTGCCTGCATTGCTTCAATTTCAGTTTTGGATATTTTAAAAAATCAAAACTTACAGAAAAACGCAAGCTCATTAGAATCTTATTTTAAAAACTCAATTGATTCAATGAATATTTGTAAGGTAAAAGGGAAAGGACTTATGCTTGGTCTAGAATTCGATTTTGAAGTATCTGAGCTCAGAAAAAAACTTGTTTATGAAAAAAGAATTTTCACCGGTAGCAGTAGCAATAAAAATCTTATAAGAATATTGCCACCATTGACAATTAGCAAAAAGCATCTAAATATCTTTTTTGATGCATTAAAAGATATTTTATGAAAAATTTTATTTACACATCTGATATAGTTGACTTAAATAACTTTATAGATAAATCGATAAAGTTGAAGCAATTACCCAATAAGTATTCTATGATGGGAAATAATAAAACTTTGGGAATGATTTTTTTTAATCCTAGCTTAAGGACTAGGCTCAGTACTCAAAAAGCTGCTCAAAATCTAGGTATAAAAACCATTACAATGAACTTTAATGATGAAGGATGGCCAATTGAATTAGAAGATAAAGTTGTCATGGATCAAAACAAGTCAGAACACATTAAAGAGGCTGCAAGGGTCATGTCAATCTATTGTGATTTTATCGCTGTTAGGGCCTTCCCATCTTTAGAGAGCAAAAAAGAAGACCTAGCAGATAAAGTTATAAACGGATTTAAAAGATACGCTAGTGTCCCAGTAATAAACATGGAAAGTTCAATAGCGCATCCTTTGCAAGCACTAGCTGATGCAATCACAATAGAGGAGAATAAAAAAAATAAAAGTCCCAAAATTGTTCTATCATGGGCACCTCACCCAAAAGCTTTACCTCATGCCGTAGCAAACTCATTTGTTAATATAACCAAAAGAATGGATGCGAAACTTACAATTACTCACCCTGAAGGTTACGAGCTTAACTCNGATATTACAAATGGAGNTTNCGTTACCAATGANCAAAATGAAGCNTTTAAAAATGCNGATTTNATTTATGCAAAAAATTGGTCATCNTTTAATAATTACGGTAAAGTNCTTAAAAAAGANCTTGACTGGATGATTACAAAATCAAANATGAATTTAACAAACAATGCTAAGTTTATGCACTGTTTACCAATCAGAAGAAATGTCGTTGCATCAGACGAGGTGATTGAAAGCAATAACTCCTTGATCCTAAATCAAGTTGAAAATAGAATATATTCTGCCCAATCCGTTTTAAAAACAATTATTGAGAATGGATAAGTTAACAGTTTTAAAGGTTGGTGGCGCAGTCACACAAAATAAATTACTACTTGATAAATTTTTAAATAATTTAACAAAAATCAAGGGTAAAAAAATTTTGGTTCATGGAGGGGGTAGAGAGCTTGATCTTTTTTTAAAAAAGAACAATCATCCAATAAAAATGCTCAACGGTAGAAGGATAACCGATAAAAAAACCTTGGATTGTGCATTAATGATTTATGCTGGTAAAATAAATAAAGAAATTGTAGCCAAACTNCAATCTTTAAAAATTAACTCTNTAGGTCTTTGCGGAGCAGATGCAAANTCTGTCCTATGTAAATTAAGAACTAAAAAANAGTTAGATTATGGGTACGTTGGAGATATAGTTAGCATAAACTCGGTTTTTTTCAAATTAATTTTAGAGAATAAAATCATGCCTGTTTGTAGCTCCATAACTTATGACAAAGACGGGTTGCTATTAAACACAAACGCAGACACCATTGCCTCCGAAATTTCTTGTAGTATGTCAAGAATTTATAAAACTGAGTTATGGTATTGCTTCGAGGAAAAAGGTGTNTACCAAGATGACAATAAAAAAGAAATAATTAACAAATTGGATATAGCTACTTTTGAAAGTTTAAAGTCAAAGGGAATTATTTCTAAAGGAATGATACCAAAAGTNAGTAATTGCTTTAATGGGCTTAAAAATGGGGTTTCAAAAGTAATTATTGGTTCTTTAGATGCCATCATAGAAAACGAAACTTACACTGAAATTATTCCGTGATGAAGAATAAGAATCATATAGAACTTCTTAAAGATTTAATTTCTATTCCTTCATTTTCAGGAAAAGAGAATAAAAGTGCGGACAGAATTGAATATTGGTTTAAAGAAAACGGAATAAAGTGCAGTAGACATAAAAACAATATATATGCATTTAACAAATATTATGATAAAAAGAAAAAAACACTTCTTTTAAATTCTCATCATGACACGGTAAAACCCAATGAAGGTTATACTAAAAACCCCTTTAACCCTGAAATGTCTAATGGTAAAATATATGGTCTAGGAAGTAATGATGCTGGAGGAGCTCTAGTAACTTTACTNAATACATTTAAGGATTTTTATGATAANAAAAACTTAAAAGTAAACTTAATAATTGCTGCCACTGGTGAAGAAGAGAATTCTGGACCTAATGGACTCAAAAGCCTACTTAGACAAATACCCCCAATTGATTTTGCTATTGTGGGAGAGCCAACTTTAATGAAAGCTGCTGTTGCAGAAAAAGGATTGATTGTTTTTGACTGTATTATTAGAGGAAAAGCTTCTCATGCAGCTCATCCCAATCCCGAAAACCCAATTTTAAAAATACCAGATATTATAAAAGCTATTGAAAAAATTAAATTCAAAAAGGTATCTAAACTCCTCGGTCCTGTAAAATTGACCATTACTCAAATAAATGCGGGAAATCAACACAATGTCGTTCCATCATCCGTTGAATTGGTCTTAGATGTAAGAGTAAATGAACTATACAGCAATGAAGAAGTAGTGGAGTTAATTAAAGAAAATGTAAATGCCCAAATTTATCCAAGATCTGTGGATTTAAATTCATCTTCAATTTCAGATAGCCACCCAATTGTCAAAGCGGTAAATGAAATTGGTATTCCTGTTTATGGCTCCCCTACTCTTTCAGATCAGACAAAATTATCATGTCCCTCCATAAAAATTGGACCAGGTGATTCATCTAGATCACATACAGCCAATGAATTCATTTACAACGATGAAATTGAGAAAGGATGCGAAATAATGAAAAAACTAATTGAAAAACTACTACTATGAATATGTGGGGAAAAAATAAAAAAGAAGACAATAACATTAAGAATTTTACTNTTGGTGAAGATAGACATTACGATCTTTATTTGGCTGAATTCGACTGCGAAGGTTCTATAGCTCATGCAAAAATGCTATCAAAAACTGGGTTTTTATCAACTGAGGAAGAGAAAAAAATTATAGAAATTCTTCAAGAGATCAAAAAAGATGCAAAAGCAGGGAATTTTACAATAGAANATGATTTNGAAGANATACATTCAAAGATTGAATCNATATTAATTGAAAAACTTGGAGAAACAGGAAAGAAAATACATACTGCTAGATCCAGAAACGACCAAATTCTTACTTGTCTAAATTTATATTTTAAGAGTGAGATAAAATCAATCAAAAAATTAATGATTCAATTCTTTGACAAACTTTTAGTTTTGGCAGAAAAACATCAAAGTGATTTTATGCCAGGTTATACTCATCTTCAAGCTGCCATGCCGTCTTCATTTGGAATTTGGTTTTCGGCATATGCAGAAACACTTATAGATGATTTACTTTTACTAGATACCGCCTACAAAACTGCTGATCAAAGNCCATTAGGTAGTGCTGCTGGATTTGGAACCTCGTTTCCTATTGATAGAAATTTTACAAAAGATGAGTTGAATTTTAAACACTTAAAAGTGAACTCGCTAGCTTCTCANATCTCAAGGGGTAAAATTGAAAAATCAATTTCNTTTTTTCTTAGCAGNTTNGGCTCAACTATTTCCAAATTTTGNATGGATATCTGTCTATATATGGGTCAAGACTTCTCTTTTATCACCTTTCCAGATGACNTCACTACTGGTTCAAGTATAATGCCACATAAAAAAAATCCTGATTTGTTTGAAATAATTAGGGCAAAAGGAATGAAATTACAGAATGTGAATACTGAAATTTCTTTAATAAGTTCAAGTCTTCCAAGTGGATATCACAGGGATTTTCAANTAATTAAAAAAACTATAATTGATAGTATAGAGGAAACAAAAGAGATCTTAGATATTATATGTAGTGTAATTCCTGAAATTAAAATCACCAAAAATCTGGAACTAAATGATAAGTATAAATATACATTCAGTGTTAACAATTTAAACGAAAAGGTACAAGATGGTAATTCATTTAGAGATGCATACATAGATTTGAAGAAAGAGATCAATGAAGGAAATTTCAAACCTCTTAAAAATGCTGAATATTCTCATATTGGAAGCATAGGAAACTTATCTATTGACAAAATAAAAGAAAAAATGAAAAGCTTAATTGATTAAATTAAATTGGCTTTAATTCTTGTTTATTTCTAATTATATTGATTTTAATCAAATATGTAGAGGTCTNTTTTCACTAGCTGCTAAAGCTGCTTCCTTAACTGCTTCAGCATATGTTGGGTGGGANTGACTCATTCTTGCAATATCCTCAGCAGAGGCTCTAAATTCCATTGCTGTAACAGCCTCAGATATTAAGTCAGCTACCCTAGGACCAACCATATGGACGCCAAGAACTTCGTCAGTGGACTTATCAGCAAGTATTTTTACAAAACCATCCGTATGCATACTGGCTCTTGCTCTGCCAAGTGCACGCATGGGAAATTGACCTGTTTTATAATCAACTCCCAAACTTTTAAGCTCTTCCTCTGTTTTTCCCACAGATGCAGCCTCTGGCCATGTATATATAACGTTTGGAATAAGATTGTAATCAATGTGAGGTTTTTGGCCAGCTAAAATTTCTGCAACCATTACACCTTCCTCTTCAGCTTTGTGAGCTAACATAGTTCCACGGACAACATCTCCAATGGCATAAATATTTGATTCTGAAGTTTGCAAATGACTATTAACTTCAATTTGTCCATTTTGGTTTAAAGTGATATCTAAATTTTCAAGTCCTANATTTTCTGTATANGGCTTTCTGCCAACAGATACTAAACAATAATCCGCTGTTAATAACATCTCCTGACCTTTACCATCTAATGCTTTAACGTGTACGTTTTTTCCTACTCTTTCAACTTTATTAACCTTATGATTTAGATAAAATTTGAAACCATGTTTCTTAAATACCTTTGTTAATTCACGTGATATTGAACTATCCATGAGTGGAGTAATTCGATCGGCNTATTCTATTACTGAAATTTCAGAACCAAGTCTATTATATACTTGACCAAGTTCCAAACCTATAACCCCACCACCAATTATTATAAGTTTTTTAGGTATTTCTTTAAGTTTTAATGCCTCAGTTGAAGTTATTATTCTTTCCTTGTCAATATGAATAAATGGTAAACTGGAAGGTTTAGAACCAGTAGCTATTATAAAANTTTTTGAATAAATTTTCTCTTTGCTGCCACTCAAAAGAATACTTTCTTTGTCGCTGAATGAAGCATGTCCGTAAAAAACTTTTATCTTATTTTTATCCATTAGGTAATTTATTCCCTTAGTTGTGTCTTCAACTACCTTAGATTTTCTAGAAATCATTTTTTCAAAATTGATCTTTATTCCNTNTGGAACCTCAATTCCGTGAGCATCAAAGTTATTTATGAGCTCTTCATAATGATGAGAAGAATCTAGCAATGATTTTGATGGAATGCACCCAACGTTTAAACATGTACCCCCAAGCGTTTTATATTTTTCAACTAAAGCCGTTTTCATACCTAATTGAGCACACCTAATCGCAGCTACGTATCCACCAGGACCTGATCCTATTACCGCAACATCAAACTTATCCATAGATTTTATTTATCAGTAAAATTAAATGATTCTGATTATTTTTGAATCTTATTATTGAAATTTATTTAATAAATGTTTTAAATAGATTAAGTTTAATTATTAATGAGAGAAAAAANAATANAAATCAGCATTATTGCATCGATTTTACCAATAATAATTCTAATTATTTTACTTGCAGTAAATGTTGGAATTTACGGAGATGATTCATTAAATGGATCTAACCAATTTATTTTACTTGTTGGAGCCTTTATTGCGGCTATAGTTGGATACTTTCATAAGGTAAGCTATAAAAAAATTATTAATTCTATTAGTAAAAGTGTAAAAGCAACAACGTCTCCGATATTAATTTTACTTTTTGTNGGTGCACTNGCTGGAACTTGGTTAATAAGTGGAATTATTCCTGCTATGATTTACTATGGACTTCAAATTTTTCACCCTTTATTTTTTCTACCTGCATGTGTAATTATCTGTGCAATTATATCAATTTCAACTGGCAGTAGTTGGACTACATCGGCAACAATCGGAATTGCNTTGGTTGGAATAGGAAAAGCAATGGAAATNAATACTGGGATTGTAGCTGGAGCGATTATTTCTGGAGCATATTTTGGAGATAAGTTATCACCACTTAGTGATACTACCAATTTAGCTTCCGCAATGGCAAACTCGAATCTTTTTAATCATATTAGATATATGACACTTACAACAGTACCAAGTATAATAATTTCTCTTTTATTTTTCATATCAATTGGATTTTTTCAGGTAAGTACAGATAACATTAATAATAGATTTTTATTCAGTTCGATTGAAGAAAAATTTTTCATAAATCCTATTCTGTTTATTGTCCCTGTANTAGTAATTGTTATGATTTTAAAGAAGACACCACCTTTAATAGCACTGATGATGGGAACTATATTAGCTGCACTATTCGCACTGATTTTTCAACAAAACATAATTCTTGAATTAACAAGTACAAATAAACTTACAATAAATACTGCTTACAAAGCAATAATTGATGCAATCACAATTGAAACGAGTATAAAGTCATCTAATGAAATTCTAGCAGAATTATTTAAATCTGGTGGAATGAAAGGTATGTTGGGTACAATTTGGCTAATTATTTGTGCAATGGTATTTGGCGGAGTAATGGATGCTATTGGAGCACTCAAAAAGATTAGCGAAAAACTTCTTGAAAAAGCCGAAAACACATTTCAGTTGATTTTTAGCACNTCAGCATCTTGTCTTACAGTTAATTTAACTGCCTCTGATCAATACTTATCAATAGTTGTTCCTGGTAAGATGTTTCAAAAAGCATATAAAAAAAGAAATTTAGCNCCCGAAAATCTTAGTAGAACACTTGAAGATTCTGGAACTGTGACTTCTGTTCTAATTCCATGGAATACCTGCGGAGCTTATCAGTCCAGTGTTCTTGGTGTTTCTGTAATTGATTATTTTGNCTATGCTATTTTTAACTGGATATCTCCTTTTGTGACACTGAGTTATGCTTATTTTGGAATAAAAATTAAAAAATTAGTTACTAAAGGATGAATTCGGCCTTTTAATTAATAGGGTCAACATTCATTTATTTTCAAGTCAATATTTTGTAAATTTGATAGCAATNCGTCAATTCTAGAATCAATACTTATATTTTAGTGAACAAAAAAATAAACGANTCAAATTATAATAAAAAACGCTCAAGAGAGATACTGTTTGGTTCTTTTCTAATAATTANATCTTTTCTTCTTTTTGTATCGTTATCATCTTATTTTTTTACTTGGGAATATGATCAAAGTAATATTAATAAAATTTTNGATAGGACTATTAACTCTGAAAATTTATTAAAAAAAATAGGAGCTGAAATNAGCCACATATTCGTNTATAAAGGATTTGGTGCTTCATCACTAATTTTTTCANTATTACTNTTCGTTACTGGTCTATCACTTTTTTTTGAATTCAAAAATCTAAGTTTGCTAAACACTTGGAGTTGGGGACTATACTATACCATTTTATTGTCACTTATATTAAGTCAAATTAAAACAGTTTTTCCATTTCTAGGTGGTACTGTAGGATATGAAACAAGTGANTTTATAATTGATTACACAGGTGTTATTGGNTTTTGGTCAATTATTTTATTTCTTACTTTATTTTCTATGGTTATTCACTTCAAAATATTACCAAAAAAAATTGAAGCAGATTTTTGGAAAAAAGAAAAAAAAGTTGAGGGACCAGATGAAAAAGAAAGTGATAGTGAAATAAATGAGTCTGTTATTTCTAATAAAGAAAATTTAGATGATAACGAAGATTATGTTGAAACTCAAATTGAATCCATTAATTATAAGGAGACTAAAGAAAAAGAAGACGAAGTTGTGATGGAAATATCAAAAAATAAAGAGGAGGAAACTGTAGAAGATATATCTGGGAATCTTGTTAAAAAATATGGAGAATTTGACCCTACTTTAGAACTTAGTGGATACATATCTCCAAACTTAGAACAATTAAAAGATTACGGAAGCGGATCAATTAAAATCGATGAAAAAGAACTTGAATCAAATAAAAATACAATAATTGAAACTCTCAGAAATTATAANATTGAAATTGCAAAGATTAAAGCCAACATAGGTCCAACNGTAACTTTATACGAAATTGTACCTGCTGCAGGAATAAGAATTTCAAAAATTAAAAATTTGGAAGATGATATAGCTTTATCTCTATCTGCACTGGGAATTAGGATAATTGCTCCGATTCCAGGAAAAGGGACAGTAGGTATAGANGTTCCAAACAACAACCCCACAATTGTATCAATGAAATCAGTTATTGCATCACAAAAATTNCAAAATGCAGAAATGGAATTACCAATAGCTTTTGGTAAAACNATTAGTAATGAGACCTTTACTGTAGATTTGGTTAAAATGCCTCATCTACTTATGGCAGGAGCAACCGGTCAAGGAAAATCTGTTGGGTTAAATGTTATATTGACTTCANTCCTATATAAAAAACATCCATCAGAAGTTAAGTTCATTCTCGTAGACCCCAAAAAAGTTGAGCTAAATATTTACAATAAAATTGAAAGACATTATTTGGCTAAATTGCCAAATTCAGAGGAATCTATAATTACTGACAACAAAAAAGTAATANATACTCTAAANTCTCTTTGCATAGAAATGGATAACAGNTATGAATTACTAAAAAATGCAATGTGTAGAAACATTAGAGAGTATAATCAAAAATATAAATCAAGAAAATTAAATCCTGACAATGGTCACAGGTTTCTACCTTATNTTGTTTTGGTGGTTGACGAATTTGCTGATTTGATAATGAGCGCAGGAAAAGAAGTTGAAACTCCAATTGCAAGGTTAGCTCAACTTGCTAGAGCAATAGGTATCCATTTAATTATTGCAACACAAAGACCTTCNGTAAATGTAATAACCGGTATAATAAAAGCAAATTTTCCAGCTAGAATAGCTTTCAGGGTTACCTCAAAAATTGACTCTAGAACTATTTTAGATGTGAGTGGAGCTGACCAATTAATTGGAAGAGGAGATATGCTTTACACCCAAGGTAATGAACTTATAAGAATTCAATGTGCATTTGTGGATACGCCTGAAGTTGAAAAAATTTCGGAATTTATAGGATCACAAAAGGGTTATCCAGANGCCCATTTACTTCCAGAGTTTTTGGGAGAAGAAAACGAAATCGGNGAAATAAATATTGAAGACAGGGACGAATTATTTGAAGAAGCTGCGAAAGTTATTGTTGTTGCTCAACAAGGCTCAGCNTCATTAATCCAAAGAAAATTAAAACTAGGNTATAATAGAGCTGGGCGGATAATAGATCAGATGGAAGCTGCGGGAATAGTTGGCCCCTTTGAAGGAAGCAAGGCTAGGCAGGTATTAGTACCTGATTTAAGTACACTTGAACAATTTTTGAGAAATGACAGTTAAGCTAAATTTTATTCTAAAATTTATTGTTTTACTAATAATACCGTTTTGCGTAGTATACAGTCAAGACCATGAGAAATCAAGATTACTTCTTGATAAAGTATCAAAAAATATGCTTAGTAAGGAGAATATGAGTTTTGAATTTGTATATAAACTTGAAAATAGTAAAGAGAAAATCTCTCAAGAAATTNTTGGGAATGCACAGATTTCAGGAGAAAAATACAANTTAAATTTTATGGATATCCAACAAATTTATGATGGNNANAAAACTTACACCATAATTCCAGAAAATGAAGAAATTANNATAGATTCTGGGGATGGAAACTCAGATTTAATGATAAAACCTACCAACTTAATAACTTTTTACACAAGCGGATATGGATATGAATGGGATATAAAACAAATTGTAATGGGTAGGACAATTCAATATGTAAAGNTATTACCTATTGAAGAAAACACTGATGTCAAATATCTTTTAATTGGAATTGATATTAATAACCTAATTTTATATAAGATAATTGAAATTGGAAAAAATGGAACAAATACGACTNTAAAAATAATAAATCAATCCTACAATACAGCTCTCCCTAAAAATCATTTTAAATTTAATCCCGAATCATATAAAGACTATTTTATAAATGAAGATTCTTAATTTATATATACTAAAGTCCTATACTTGGAGGCTTGTTTCTGTTTTTATAATACTACTGCTAATTTTTATCATCCAAACATTTTGGCTGTTTATTGACGAGTTTGCTGGAAAAGGCCTAGATTCCGAAACAATATTAAAGTTTTTGATTTATTACACGCCAAAACTTTTCCCATTGGTTTTTCCTTTGTCTGTTTTACTATCATCAATTATGACCTATGGTTCTTTAGCAGAAAACAATGAATTTACAGCAATGAAATCAAGTGGAATTTCACTTCAAAAGTCGATGAAATTATTGATTATNTTTCATTTGTTTTTAGGTTTCGGTAGTTATTATTTTTCTAACTANATNATNCCTTTAGGAGAGTTTAAATATTATAATTTAAGGAGGAACTTAGCCAAACTAAAACCAGCATTGGCAATTACTGAAGGTATTTTCAACGAAATAGGGCAAATAAATATTAAAGTTTCTAGAAAATTTGGTGAAGATAACCGTTTTCTTGAAGATGTAATTATACATGAGAAATCTCCTGACAATAAAAATAGAATTGTAATAAAGGCAAAAAGTGGTGAGCTAGTCTCAGCTACTATTGACCAAGAATTAAAATTAATTCTATTTAATGGGAATAGATATGAGGAAATTTACACAAAAAAACCTGATGAAAAGTTAAGATATCAACATGCAAAAGTATCGTTTAAAAAATATATTATGAATGTAGATTTATCTAACTTCAATAACGTTGATTTAGCTGAGGAAAAATATACGAGCACATATAAAATGCAAAAAGTAAGCGATCTTTATTTAAGCATTGATTCTTTAGAAAAAAAATTTAGTGATTCAAAAACCACCTACGCCGAAAATTTAATTAAAACAAGGATTAATCTAAACCCAAAACTCATTGATTTGGAGCAAAAAAAATCAGCAAAAATAAGTTCTATCTATTGTGACAACCCAAATCCATTAACTTTTATAATTGATTCGCTTTACAATCAACATATTCTCACGTTAAATAGGGCATCAAATAATGTAAAAACAATAATTAGAAATTTAGAATCAAAAAAAAGGGTATTTTTTTCAAATCAAAAGATTATTAATCTTCACAAAACCACCCTTAATGATAGATTTACACTTGGGTTTAGTGTTTTCTTTCTCTTTATTATAGGCGCTTCTTTAGGAGCGATAATAAGAAAAGGTGGTTTTGGGCTTCCAATTGTATTAGCTATACTAATTTTCTTAACATACCACTATATCGGATTATTTGGAAAAAACGCAGCAGAAGATAATACAGTCTCACCCATATTAGGTAGTTGGATATCTGTAATAATTATTTTTCCTGTAGCTATTTATTTAGTTTACAGAGCTACAAACGATAGAGGTTTGGTTAATTATAATTTTATTTTTAGTCCTTTATCAGATATTTTTGATAAAATTAAGAAAAAGCTTAGATGAGTAAAAAAGAAAAAATAAAGCTCGATAATATTGAAGATGCAATTGAATCAATTCGAAAAGGTGAGGTAATAATTGTAGTTGACGATGAAAATAGGGAAAATGAGGGAGACTTTCTTGCTGCGGCCGAAAAAATTACACCTACAATAATAAATTTTATGGCAAAAGAGGGTCGAGGTTTAATTTGTGTTCCATTGTCTGAAAAAAGGTGTAAAGAAATTAAATTGGACCGAATGGTTTCTAATAGCGCAGATCCAATGGGAACTGCTTTTACAATATCTGTTGATCTCAAAGGAAAAGGAGTTACAACAGGTATTTCTGCGAAAGACAGAGCACTAACCATAAAAGCTCTTGTTAATGAAAATACAAAATCGAATGATTTTTCAAAACCAGGCCACATATTTCCTCTCATAGGTAAAGAAGGTGGTGTTTTAAGAAGAACGGGGCATACAGAGGCTGCAATAGATTTTGCTAGATTAGCTGGAATGAAACCAGCAGGCGTAATAGTTGAAATAATGAATGAAGATGGGTCAATGGCAAGACTCCCAGAGTTATATAAGGTGTCAAAGAAATTTGGGTTAAAAATAGTATCTATTGAGGATCTTGTAGCCTATAGAATGGAACATGATAGTCTGATAATTAAACGTGAGGATACTTTTTTGAACACCCGTTTTGGTGAATATAGACTTAGGGCATACCAACAAACCACAAATGACCAGGTTCATTTAGCTCTAACTAAAGGCAACATGTCTAAAAATGAATCTACTTTAGTAAGGATAAATTCTTCGCAAACTAGAAATGATCTCCTAAGTCTTCTAATGGGTTCAAACGAGGAAGAAATTGACAAAGTCTTTTCATTAATAAACAAGGAGGGTAAGGGTGCTGTAATTTTTATTAACCAGCCTGCAAAATCTACAAGTTTACTAGCCAGATT
>PBVB01000097.1 GCA_002728075.1 Flavobacteriaceae bacterium | reverse complement strand
CGAGGCCCTTATTAATGATATTATTACCATAAAAAATAAGGATGCAACATACAAGTTTATAGTTTTAGATTTTCCAAAGTCAAGAGTTGGAAGTAAGCTGGTAGATTTATACAGAATGAAAAAAGAGGTCAATTCTAAAAACAAAGTCATTGACCAACTAAATCATTCAAGAAAAAAAGGTGAAGGAAGGCCTACAAAAAAGGAAAGAAGNAGTCTAGATAAATATTTAACNTNAATAGAAANAATATGCTAANTCCTNAAAATTTAATTTTTGATAAAAGGAAAATTCAATACTGTACTAAAAGGATTGCNTACCAGATATTAGAATCTAACATNAATAACAAAGAAATTTTTCTTGTTGGAATTGCGGACAATGGATGTNTTTTTGCTAANGAAATTGAAAAAATNCTNTCNANAATAACACAAATAAAAATAACAACCTTGAAACTGGANGTNGATAAAAAAAGACCTGGNAATAAAATTTNNCTTGATTTTAACATNAAAAATNTAGAAAATAAAAGTGTCGTTATTGTTGACGACGTNCTTAATACTGGTTTAGTTCTNTCNCATTCTCTAAAGTTTCTTTTATCTGTTCATATTGAACAGATNAAAANTGCCGTTTTGGTAAATAGAGAACATAANAAATTCCCAGTTAANGCNGATTTCAAAGGAATTTCTCTCTCTACATCAGTTAATGAAACTGTCAAAGTCAATTTAAAAGGAAAACANNTAGGTATATATTTAGTCTAGTGAGAGTAANATTTCTCCAATTATCTCTGGNATTGATTTGTTGTCAACATTTATTTTTATTTGAGCTTTTTCATAAAAAAAAGATCTTTCAAAAAGATGTTTTGAAATAAATTCTTTTAAATCTATTTTATTTTTAAGATGTGATATTAATGGTCTTTTATGATTTTTTTTATATAATTTGTCAACAAGATTATCTATGCTTGCCTTAAAATAAATGGACTGATGACTAGAATTTACTATATCTGTCATATTTGTAAAATAGCAAGGTGCACCACCCCCTAATGAGACAATTTTGGGAATCGAAGAACCAATTATCTCTAACAAAATTTTTCTTTCAATTTGACGAAAGTATAACTCTCCTTTCAATTCGAAGATTTCATTTACTGTTTTATTTTCATATTCTTCAATTTTTTTATCTAAATCAAGAAAAGAANTGTTTACTTGAGAAGCTAAAGCTTTCCCAAGAATGCTTTTNCCACATCCCATATAACCTAACAAAAAAACTGTATTCAAAATCAAATAAATTGATTGTAAATTTAATNATTAACNNGNTGCTTTTATAAATTTTTGCATGTATATTTGCCATCTTAAATATAAAAGATTTGGTAGCTCAGTTGGTAGAGCATCTCCCTTTTAAGGAGAGGGTCCTGGGTTCGAGACCCAGCCAAATCACTTTTTTATGCTATTTTTATTTTAAATATCGACTTGGTAGCTCAGTTGGTAGAGCATCTCCCTTTTAAGGAGAGGGTCCTGGGTTCGAGACCCAGCCAAGTCACTTCTTATACGCACGTGGCGGAATTGGTAGACGCGTTAGGTTGAGGGCCTAATGAGAATAATCTCTTGGAAGTTCGAGTCTTCTCGTGCGTACTTTCTTCTTTTTAATCTTTTTTATTTATATTTGNTTGCTTTTTAATGAGTTATGAAATATGCAGAAGGTAAAAAGTGAATTTAGTATAAAAAATCTAGAAAACATNTCTGGAATTAAAGCCCACACTATAAGAATATGGGAAAAAAGATACAAACTTCTTTCACCTGAAAGAACAGATACTAACATAAGAAAATACTCTCTCGAAAGCTTAAGGAAGCTGCTAAATATTAATTTACTTTACAAAAATGGTTTCAAAATATCTAAAATAGCAAATTTAGAACCTGACAAAATATCCCCTTTAGTAAGAGAAATAGCCNTAGAAAATAACACAGANAANATTTCAATAAATGCTTTAAAACTTGCTATGGTCAATTTTGATGTTGGTATGTTCGACATTAAATATAAAATNNTAGTTGAAAATNACGGNTTTGAATATGTTTTCTTTAAGATTTTTGTTCCATTGATGACTGAATTAGGTATTTTGTGGCAAACCGGAGCAATTTGCCCTTCACATGAACATTTCGTTACTAGCCTTATAAAACAAAAAATACATGTTCAAACTGAGAAAATTCAAAATAAAAAATCTGTAGAAAAATCTTCTCCTAAATTTGTAGTCTTTTTACCTGAGAATGAAATACACGAATTAAGCATTCTTTATCTTAATTATTTATTATTAAGTAAGGGGTTTCAAACAATATTTTTAGGACAATCAATTCCTATTAAGAGTTTGAAGACACTTTTATCACAAAATGAAGTATTTCACTTTATAACCTACATAACCGTTCAACCCTCTAAAAGTAACATTTCAAATTATATCAAATTGTTTTATGAAAACATTATAGGAGGCAAGAAAAATAAGCTTTCAATCTTTGGACCCCAAGCTAAATCCCTGAAATCACAACAACTTCCCGAAAACGTTTTTGTTTTCAAAGACCATGAGACTTTTGTAGAACAGTTTTTAACCCAACAGGTCTTAATATAGTTTTTTGTATTTTTATTATCGATTTAAGCATTTTAATCAAATGAAAGAACTTTTTGATATTGTTTCTGAGAAATGTAGTGAAAAAGTTACCAAGTCCTATAGCACTTCATTTTCTATAGCAACTAAAATGTTAGCTTCTTATATACAGCAAGATATTTATAACATCTACGGCTTCGTTAGACTATCAGATGAGATTGTAGATTCTCTTCACAACTATGACAAAGAGCTATTATTCAACCGTTTCGAAAAGGACTTGAATAATTCAATTAAGGAAAAAATAAGTTTGAATCCAATATTAAATTCATTTCAACATACTTTCCACAAATATAATTTTGACATCTCATTAGTTAATTCGTTCATGAAAAGTATGAGATGGGATTTATACAAAAAAAAATATTCAAGTAACTCCGATTACAAGGAGTATATATATGGATCTGCCGATGTAGTGGGATTGATGTGTTTAAAAGTTTTTGTCAATGGTGATAATGAAAAATATAATGAACTTAAAAAATATGCAATGTCACTCGGCTCAGCNTTTCAAAAAGTTAATTTTTTAAGNGATGTAAAAAATGATTTTGAAAATCTCAATAGAACATATTTCCCAAAAGTTGATTTTTTAAATTTTTCTGAAAAAGACAAAAATAAAATAATATTGGAGATTGAAAGTGATTTCAAAAATGGGTTAAAGGGAATTTATTTACTGCCAAATAATTCTAGATTTGGAGTTTATACCGCNTACAAATATTATATTAGTTTATTAAAAAAACTCAAAAAAACTCCCTCAAAATTCATAATTTCAACCAGAATTCGAATACCTAATTATGTTAAAATGGGACTACTTGCAGAATCCTATTTAAATTATCATTTTAATACCTATAAATAATTATGTGGAGTGTNGTTTGGATATCAATATTAATTTTCACGTTTCTTTTTATGGAATTTGTAGCATGGTTTTCTCATAAATACATAATGCATGGATTCTTNTGGTCCTGGCANAANGATCATCATAAAAAAGATCACGACTCTTGGTTTGAAAAAAACGANTTATTCTTTTTAGTTTATGCAATACCTAGTGTTCTATTTGTAGTATTATGGGGTGAGTTTTTATTTTGGCCAGGGCTACCAATTGCAATTGGGATTTTTTGCTATGGTTTTACTTATTTTATTGTTCATGATATTTTTATACATAGAAGGTTTAAAATATTTAGGAATATAAATAACAAGTACGCCAAAGGAATCAGAAGGGCACATAAAATACATCATAAAAACATCAATAAGGAAGATGGAGAATGTTTTGGAATGTTGTTTGTCCCAAAAAAATATTTTAAGTAAATNAAGAGTTATTGTTTATTCCAATTATTTGAGAAATTACAACTTCGAAACGATTTGTTTACATTTATAAAGGTCTCATCAATTTTCAACTTTAACCATTTTTTTACGGCTTTTAATTGTTTATCCTTAAGAGCCAAATCTTTGATTTTTGTAAAGTCTTTGGAGAAATCTGCCAAGTGCTCCTCAAATCTTTTTGAAACCATAATGATTTTATATTTTTTTAATCCAGATCGATCAGTCTCTAAAAGTGGGAGTGAAATCTCACCTTCATCTAAATTTTTAACTTGATTATAAAGTTTAGGATCCATTTTTGTCAATTCGAAACGAGTATCTCCTGTTATCGGGTTAATTAATTTTCCCCCATTATTTCGACTTTCTTTTTCGAAAGAAAAATTAAATGCTGCATCNTTAAATTCGATTTCTTTATCTAAAATCCTTTTTCTTATNGTGTCTAATAATTTTTTAGACTCANTAAGTTTAGATTCATCAATATTGGGAGTAATTAATATATGCCTTACATCAACTTGTTGACCTCTAATTTTTTCAACAGTTAAAATATGCCATCCAAATTCAGTTTTAAATGGACTTGATATTTCTCCTTCTTCTAGACTGAAGGCAACATCTCTAAATTCTTTAACCATTCTGGGTCTTTTTCTATGAAGTGTATATTTTCCACCNTTTGCCCTAGANCCTGGATCTTGAGAGTACAAAATAGCCTTTGAAGCAAANCTTAAACCTTTTTCCTCTACATCATTCTTAAATGAATTTAANANGTTAATTACNCTATTTTNTTCTNCTTCGCTTACNTTNGGTTCNATTACAATTTGTGAAATTTCCAACTCAGTNCCAAAAATTGGNAAATCANCGACCGGAATTGACTCATAAAATAGTTTNACCTCTTCGGGAGTNACTTCAACNTCATCAACAATTTTTGACTGCATNAATTGGGATAATTTTTGAATTTTATTCANTTCATAAAGTTCGTCACGGAATGATAACTCATCCTTTTTATTNTAGAATTCTAATACTTTCTCTAAACTACCAAGTTGTTCTGTAAAATATTCTATACTTTGATCAACATAAGAATAAATTTCAGTATCACTCACCTCTAAGCTNTCCTGAATTGCATGGTGTGCATACAATTTATCTTCCATTAATTTTCCTAAAAGTTCACACCTAGTGACATTTTTTGTGGAAATACCTTGTGATTCCATTTCTGAAAATGTTTTATCGATATCTGAATCTAAAATAACATAGTCCCCTACTACAGAAGCAACCCCATCTAGCTTGAATCTTAAGTTATCTTGACTGGATAAATTTTGTATACTTAAAAAGAAAACAAATGTTATTAAGAAATTAGGG
>PBVB01000096.1 GCA_002728075.1 Flavobacteriaceae bacterium | reverse complement strand
TTTGGAATATTCCTTTTCTTTTATATTGCAAAATTAATTCTAGGATTTTAATACCTCCAATGAAGATTTTACATTTAGACAAAAATCATAATTCCCTTATTAGAGATTTAAAAAAAAAGGGTTACATAAATGTAGAGGCCTACAAAATGTCATTGGAGGAGATAAAATCAATTATTAACGAATTTGATGGGGTTGTAATTAGAAGTCGTTTTAAAATTAATCCAGATTTTCTAAAAAATGGGGGAAAAATAAAATTTATTGCTAGGGTCGGTTCAGGTACAGAAAATATTGATATTCAATATTTAAAAAAAAGGAAAATAAAACTAATCACAGCACCAGAAGGGAACAGTAATGCAGTCGGAGAACACACTGTTGGATTAATGCTAAGTTTACTGAATAAATTGAATCTAGCAAATGATTCTGTTAAAAACATGCTGTGGATTAGAGAAAAATTCAGAGGATATGAAATTGAAAATAAAATAGTTGGAATTATTGGTTATGGAAATACGGGTAAAAGTTTAGCAAAAAAATTAACAGGTTTCAATGTAAAAGAAATAATATTTTATGACATCATAAAAAAAACTAAAGACTCAATCGCAAGGCAAGTTTCAATTGAAGAATTACAAAATAAATCTAATATATTAAGTATTCATACTCCCCAAAATAAATATAGCATTGGTATGATTAACAAAGATTTTATTGAAAAAATGAAAAATCCGTTTTGGCTTATTAATACTGCTAGGGGTAGTGCTGTAAAAATTAAAGACTTGATTGATGGACTAAAAAATAAAAAAATTTTAGGCGCTGCTTTAGATGTTTTGGAATATGAAAAAAAATCGTTTGAAGATACTTTTAATGGTAAGATTAATGAAGATTTTCTTGATCTAATTAAAAATGAAAAAATAATTTTAACACCTCACGTAGCGGGATGGACATTTGAAAGTCATTCAAAATTGGCAAAAATTATCTTTCAAAAAATCGTAAAAGATTTTCCTCTTTAAAACCTTTTGATAAAACCAATTGAAGTGTTTCATACGTCCGCTGCTCAAGAAGAATATTTTGATTTAGTTTTTTAATATGCTTTAAAGAATATCGATTAAAGTGCCTAATTGTAAATAATGATACTTCTTTATCCACTGAAACTTTAAAGGTTTCTTTCAATTCATCTAAAAGTTTATCCAATCCTCCATATTGATTGTTTAGTACAACTGAGAAACTTATTGCTGAGTTTTGAATCAATTCAACCTTTATTTTATATTTGGATAGCATGGAAAAAATTAATGAGATTTTTTTTTCTACAATAAATGAAAAATCCTTGGATGAAATTTTTAATAAAACTCTATTCCATTTAACAATGTGAGACGGTATGTTTTTTACCCTATGATCTTTTTTAGAAATCACGGTCCCTTCTCTTGAAGGACTTAAAAATGACTTAACATAAAGTGGAATCTTCTTTTTTTTTAGTGGCTGCAAAGTCTTTGGATGAATAACAGAGGCACCATAGAAAGCCAATTCAATGGCCTCTTCGTATGAAATTTTATTTAACAATTTAGTTTTATTAAAATACCTTGGATCTGCATTTAATACTCCTCTAACATCTTTCCAAATTGTTACGCTTTCAGCATTCAAGGCATGAGCAAAAATTGCAGCTGAGTAATCTGAACCCTCTCTACCTAGGGTAGTAGTAAATGATTTTTTATTACTCCCAATAAATCCTTGAGATATGAANAGACCTTTACCTTTAATTTTTCTTTTAATAGATTTAGATGTTTTTTCAAAATCTACATTTGCATCACGATAATATTGATCAGTTTTAATACAGGACCTTGCNTCTACCCATTTTGACTTTAACCCAANTGAATTTAAATATTCNGAAATAATAANCGAAGACAGNATTTCTCCNTATGAAACTAGNTGNTCNTAAATAAAGTTATAATCATTCTCTTTGTTTAATTTTAAAAACTTATCAATTTCATTAAATACTGAGTCAATTATTTTTAAAACTGATTGGCGGTTTTTTGTGAATAAATCTTTAACTATATCTTTATGGAAACTTTTTATTAATTCTAATTTATTTTTAAGATTTTTAAATGATTTTGTATATGATAAAACAAAATCTTCCATTGAATTTGTTGTTTTACCCATAGCTGAAACGATAAGAANCATNTCATCATGATTATGCTTTCTAATTATTCTAGNNAGCCTTTTAACACTTTTATAGTCTTTAATTGAAGCACCGCCAAATTTGTAAACTTTCATTTTTTAGTGAGGTAATTTTTTATGGATTTTTTATCAATTTGTATAGTTTTCCAATCATTTAAAATTTTTGCTCCAGAATTTTCATAAAATTTGATTGCATTAACATTCCAATCTAAAGCTACCCATTCTGCTCTTCTTACCCCCTCTTGNGATGCTATTTCAATAAATTTTTTGTATAATTTTTTTCCAATACCTTGTCCTCTAAATTTTTTTCTAACAATTAAATCTTCAAGATGTAAGGTTTTCCCTTTCCAAGTCGAATATCTTCCATAAAAGANTGCCATACCTACAACCTTTTTGTTTTTTTCTGCTACCAAACACCTAAATTTTGGATTATCAGAAAATCCGTCATTAACTAGGTCATCAACATTTATTGAAACTGACTTGGGTTCTCTTTCAAATTCTGCCAATTCTTTAATTAAACCTAGAACCGAAACCATATCATTTATTTCAGCTTTTCTAATCAATATCTTGTTCATAAATGCAAAATTATAATTAAAATCAACTAATTAAATAATGGATGAATAATCTAACAATTAACTTCCATAATGTTAAATTAAATAAGGCTTTTAACTATATTTTCGAAGATATCAGGTTTATCATAATGAACCCAGTGACCAGCATTATGGACTTCATGTAATGAATATTTAGGAAAACATTTTTTTATTAAATTTTTATCTTTTTGTAGAATATAGTCAGATTTAGAACCTTTAATAAATGCGGTTGATTTGTCAAAAAATAAATTTTCATGATTAAATGATCCAATTTCTATGATTTTTTTTTCTAAAACTTTTAAATTNATGCGGAGTCTAAACTTTCCCTCNTTATTTCTGTAAATGTTTTTCATCAAAAAAGATCTGAGANAATTATCATCNACAAAAATTTTATAAACATTATCTATTTCAGATCTACTATTGAATGAATTTAAATCCAAATGATTGTAACCATCTATAATATTTTTAAAATCAGGTAAATATTTTTTTGGNGCTATATCAACAATAATTANTTTTTCAACCCTTTCAGGAAATAATAATGAAAATTTCATTGCCGTTTTACCTCCCATTGAGTGTCCGATTATTATTGACTTATTAATTTTATGCGAATTGCAAAAAAATAGTAAATCTCTGGCCATATCATTATAATTCATGCTTTCATCCCAAAAACTTTTACCATGATTTCTTTGATCTATTAAATGAAAACTAAACTTTCCTCCATCAAATTTTTTAGCAAAACCTCGCCAATTGTCACCCATACCTAAAAATCCGTGCAAAATGATAACATTTTTGTCACCATTCCCAATTTGTTGAGAATTTAAAATTTTCACCGGAGAATTTCTTTATATTTTGAAATTACATTTTCAAAACCATTATAAAGAGACTCGGTTATCAGGGCATGTCCTATTGAAACCTCCAAAAGATTGGATATTTTTTCTTTGAAAAAGCTAATATTCTCAAGATTTAAGTCATGACCTGCGTTAATTCCAATTCCAAGTTTGTTCGCTTCTATTGCAGATTGATANTATTCTGAGATCGCTTTTTCTTTGTCTATTTTAAATTGATGCGCATACTGATAAGTGTATAATTCAATTCGATCAGCTCCAATTTCATAGGCCCCTCTTATCATTTTAGGATCTGGATTGACAAAGATTGAAGTTCTAATGCCACAAGATTTTAATTTTTCAATTTTTTNTCCTAAAAAGTCAGAATACTTAANTGTATCCCACCCAGANTTTGATGTAATATTATTTATTCCATCTGGNACTAAAGTTACCTGCGTAGGATTAATTTTTAATACTAAATTCATAAACTTATTGATTGGGTTTCCCTCAATATTNANTTCACTTTTAACTATTTTTGAGAGATCTATNGCNTCTTTATATTTTATGTGTCTTTGATCAGGTCTTGGATGAATTGTAATTCCATCCGAACCATACCCTTCTATATCTTGAACAACCTTCAAGAGATTAGGCANATTTTGCCCTCTTGAATTTCTCAATGTCGCAATTTTATTCACATTTACGCTAAGTCTTGTCTTCANTATAACTAATTTTTACAAATTTAATTAGGAAAAAACAAATACCTATGAACATTGGTTATTAAATTTGCTTAAAAATTGTTAGCTATAACATGGAAATAATTCTTATATGTCCATTCGAAAATGAAGTTTCAATTAAAACTAGTTTTGATATTTTGAAACTGCTATTAAATGAAAAAATTTCAGTAAAAGTTGACAAAAACTTATTGAAAGCATTTAATAAAATTGACAAAAATATTAAGATAGATCCTTATGATGATTTGAATTCATCCGCCGACTTTCTTTTTTGTGTAGGCGGTGACGGGTCAATGCTAAAAGCAGTTTCTTTTTTAAAACGAAATCAAGTCCCTATTCTTGGAATTAATATAGGAAGATTAGGTTTTTTAACAGGGATTCAAAAAGAGAACCTGACCCAAGGAATTAATTCTCTAAAGTCAAAAAANTTTAGTTTGNTAAATAGAGAACTTTTAACCTTAAAAACAAATAGAAAAATCGAATTAGAATTTCCATATGCATTGAATGAAATTACTGTTTCTAGAAAAAATACAGCATCCCTTATAAGCATAGAAACTTCGATTAACAAAATAAAATTNTCTAAATATTGGGCTGATGGATTAATAATTGCTACTCCAACAGGTTCAACTGGATATAATCTTAGCAGTGGTGGACCCATAATGCTTCCAGAAACACCAAGCATTTTAATAACCCCAATAGCGGCTCATAATTTAAATGTAAGGCCACTAGTAATTCCCAACGAATCAATTATCGAGTTGATAGTTGATGGTCAAGGGACTGGTGATGAGCACTTTTTGTCCTTAGATTCAAAACTAATAAGCATCCCTTACAAAACAAAAATAAATATCTCAAAAGCTTCTTTTAACGTTAAAACTGTTCAGTTTAAAAATAATGAATTTTATAGTGATTTAAGTGAAAAATTATTTTGGGGATTAGATAAAAGAAATTAAACAATAAATCCAACCTATTTAAGTTTAAGTATTATAGTATTATTTCATGATTTTTGTAAAGTGAGGAATTTTATAGCCTTGTTTTTTGTAATTNTTATTCATTTAAAGGGATTCTCACAAATTCATGAAATGGGGATGTTTTTAGGTGGCAGTAATACAATATCTGATATAGGTAGTACACATTTTATTTACTCTAATTCGCCAGCATTTGGANTAATTTACAAATGGAATCTAACNACNAGATATGCNTTAAGAGCAAGTTTTATNTCNTCAACATTAAAAAGCTCAGATTACTATGCTAATGATATGAGCAGATTTAATAGATTTTTTGAAGTTAATAACAATGTGGTTGAGTTTTCTGCTGGGATGGANGTGAANTTCTTTGATTTTAATCTTCATGACCAAGACAGNGAATTTTCNCCNTATTTCTTTACTGGTATAAACTATTTCCAATATCAACTATTTACNGTAAGNGAGGGGCTTGGTTCAATTGATGTTGAAAAATATGATAGTTCTCTTGAGTTTTCAATTCCTGCAATTGTTGGTGTTAAATTTAGTGTTAGCGATAGTTTGGTTCTAAGTTTTGAAACAGGATTTAGATATTCTTTAACCGACAATATAGACGGATCTAATCCAATTGGACAATTTGAAAATGATCTTCAAGTTAAACATGGAGAATTGTATAATAATGATTGGTATGTTTTTACTGGTTTAGCATTAAGTTATACCTTTGGAAGACAACCATGTTACTGCAAGGAAAGATGAAAAATGTTAATATCAATAAACCTAATCATGTTGCTATCATCATGGATGGAAATGGCAGATGGGCTAAACTAAAAGGAAAAAATCGTCTTTATGGTCACAAAAATGGAATCAAAGCTGTTCAAAAAATTGTGGAATATGCTACAAAAATTAAAATAAAAAATTTAACATTGTACGCTTTTTCAACTGAAAATTGGAATCGCCCAAAAAAAGAGATNGAAACTCTAATGAGTATCTTGATAAATACTTTGAGAAAAGAGATTAATAAAATGATTGAAAACAATGTTCAATTTAAGTGTATTGGCGATCTATCTCAATTGCCTGCAAACGTAATAAAGGAAGTAAAAGAAACAGTGAAAAAAACAAGTAAAAACAATGGTTTAGTTTTAACTTTAGCACTAAATTATGGCTTTAAAAAAGAACTAATCTGTGCTATAAAGAATTTAGCTGTTAAGGTCAAAAATAACTTAATTAGCATTGATAAAATTGATGAAAAAATTGTAAATAATCATCTTCACAGTGGAGAATTACCTTCAGTTGACCTTCTTATCAGGACAAGTGGTGAACAAAGAATCAGTAACTTTTTATTATGGCAAATATCTTATGCTGAATTATTTTTTTCAGAAGTATTCTGGCCAGACTTTGATGAAATACATTTCGAAAAAGCAATCAAAAGTTATAGTAACCGAGAAAGAAGATTTGGGAAAACAAGTGATCAAATCAAAAACTAAAATTTAAATGCGTTTTTTTACATTAACTTTTTTTTCATTATTAATATCTACTCCCGGAGCTGTTGCACAAACTTTACAGCTACAAAAAAGACAAAAATATTTAATTGATTCTATTGAAGTCACAGGACTTAAAAGTTTCAATCCACAAACTGTTATCTCTTATAGTGGTTTAAGAACAGGACAAACTATACAATTCCCAGGCGATCAAGTTAGTTCTGTAATCAATAAACTTTGGAATTTAGATTTATTTAGCGACATTAATTTTTATGCTAAAAACATTACAGAAAAAAGTATCACGTTACAAATTGAAATTGAAGAGCTGCCCGCGCTCAATGAAGTAAAAATAAATGGAATAAAAAAAAACAAAATTCAAAATATTCTGAAAGAAACTGACCTCGANAAGGGAAAGAAANTNTCTGAAAGCTTNTTGACAAATACAAAAAATTACATTGTNAATAAATTTAAAAAAGAAGGATTTTTAAATACGAAAGTAAACATTAGAAATATTGAGGATTCAACTCAAATTAATACCCTTAACTTANTNATAAATATTGANAAAGGCGAAAGGGTAAAAGTTAGTAATATTAACTTCATAGGTAACGAGAAATTTAAGGAAAAGATTCTAGTATCTAAACTTAAAAATGTTAAAGAAAAAAAATTCTACAGATTTTGGAAAAAATCAAAGTATATACCAGATGAGTACAATGAAGACAAAGAAAACCTAATTGATTTTTTTAAAGAAAAAGGATTTAGAGATGCTAGAATATTAAGTGATACTGTTGTATTAAACAAGGATAACACATTAACTATAAATTTTAAGGTTGAAGAAGGTAATAGATATTATTTTGGAAATATAGATTTCATAGGCAATGCTGCGTACACCGATAGACAACTTGCAACAGTCTTAGGAATTAAAAAAGGAGATACTTANAATGGAATTCTTCTTAAAGAAAGGATAGCTGATGACACTAAACCCGATGGAGAAGACCTTACAAATTTGTATCAAAACAGCGGATATCTTTTTTCTAATATTAACGCTGTTGAGATTAGTGCCGAGAATGACACTATTAACTTCGAAATACGTATTAACGAAGGAAAATTGGCTTCATTTAACAAAATTTCTGTCNTAGGAAATGACAAAACAAATGANCATGTTATNTTTAGAGAACTTCGAACTAAACCCGGAGAGCTTTATAGTAAAGATAAAGTTGTTAGGACTGTAAGGGAGTTAGGACAACTAGGTTTTTTTGATGCAGAACAAATTACCCCTAATTTCAAAAATGTAGATCCAAATGCCGGAACCGTAGACATTGAGTTCGGGCTAGTTGAAGCTGGAGCTAGTCAAATAGAGTTGCAGGGTGGTTATGGTGGTGGTGGTTTTATTGGTACTCTTGGATTTTCTTTTAATAANTTTTCNATGAAGAATATTTTTAATAAAGAATCNTATAAACCAGTTCCCTCGGGAGACGGACAAAGACTTAGTGTGAGATTGCAATCTAGTCAATTTTATAATACTTATAGTTTTACTTTTTCTGAACCATGGCTTGGGGGAAGGCAACCTGTACAATTTTCTACATCATTGTCAAAAACAAACCAATTTAGGTATGATTTTTTTACTGGTAGAGCTGACAAATCTCAATCTTTTGAAATAAGTAGTATATCGCTNGGACTTGCAAAAAGGTTATCGGTTCCTGATGATTATTTTTTATTATCGCAAGCTATTACATATCAATATTTCAATCTAAAGAATTATTTTACAGGGTTATTTACTTTTGGGGATGGTGTATCAAATAATATTAATTATACTGTNACTTTATCCAGAAATAACACATACACAAACCCAATATTNCCACTTGGAGGNTCAAATTTCAGTATTAGTGGTAAATTTTCTCCNCCCTATTCNCTATTNAACAAGATTGATTACTCCGCGNTNGGAAATAACCCTGAATTCCAGACAGTTGATNCACAAGGTCAAAGAGTTCCGGACCAAAGTAAAATAGATCAAGAAAAGTTTAAATATTTGGAATTTTATAAAATAAAATTTAGTGGAAGCTGGTTTACAAGAATAGTTGACAANTTAGTTCTTAGGACTCAAGTAGATTTTGGTTTTTTAGGAACNTATAATAATGAAAANGGAGATATACCNTTTGAAAGATTTTATGTNGGTGGAGATGGAATGAATAATACNTTTGCTCTTGATGGGAGNGAAGTAATATCACTNAGAGGTTATCCGAATTTTTCATTATCNAGTAGNGAAGGNTCCACANTTTATAATAAATTTACANTTGAGCTAAGGTATCCTATAACACTTAAGCCAAGTGCTTCAATCTATGGGACAAGTTACATGGAATCAGGAAGAGGATATCAAGGATTTAGAAATTTTAATCCGTTTAATGCACAAAGATCTGCTGGATTTGGGGTAAGGATTTTTATGCCAGCGTTTGGACTTCTTGGAATTGATTTTGCCTACGGGTTTGACAATGCTGACCCCGCAAACAGATCCCCAAATGGTTGGGAAACACATTTTACAATTGGACAACAATTTTAGTACTTCAAAATGTTTAACAAACTTACTTTTACTTTATTTTTTTTGATGACTTTCACAACTTCTATTGCTCAAAAGGGAGTTAGGATTGCCTACATAGATTTTAACGAAATAATAGAGGAAATTTCAGATTATAGAGAAGCTATCCAAAGTTTAGAATCTAAAGCTCAAAATTGGAATAAAGAAATTGAAATTAAAAAATTGGAGTTAAAAAGTATGGAAGATCAATTAAATTCCGAAAAATTTCTCCTAACTAACGAGTTGGTAAACGATAGGGAAGATGAATTAACGATATACAGGGATGAGATTTTTACTCTTCAAAATAGGTATTTCGGAATTAACGGAAACTACATAAGCCAAAAAAATAAGTTAATTAAACCAATACAAGACAGGGTTTTGTCTGTTGTTAGAGAAATTGCGATTGAAAAAAAGTTTGACTTTGTATTTGATAGATCGTCAGACCTAATTATGCTATATTCGCGAAAAAATTACGATATTAGCGAACTGGTTTTAAGAAAAATTAATAATCAAGAAAAAATTAAAAACAGAAAAGAGGAAATTGAACGAAAAAAACAAAGTAGAAATAAGAAATCATAATTTAACTTCTGAAAAAATATACTATATGAAAAAGACTAAATACCTTATAACGATAATTTTATTTTTAATAGCTCAAATTTCAATTTTTGCTCAAAGCAAAGTTGCTCACATTGATACCCAAAAATTAATCAGTGAGATGCCAGAAGTTATTGCTGCTCAAAAACAATTAGAACAACTAGAAAAAACATATTCTACAGAAATAGAAAATACTTATAAAGAATTTCAGACTAAAGCACAAACCTATTCAGCTGACGCAGCCAACCAAACAGATGTCACTAATCAAGCTCGTCAAAAAGAATTAGAAACTATGCAACAAAATATAAATCAATATAGAGAAACTGCAGCTCAAGATTTGCAAAAAAAGCAAATGGAAATGATGAAACCACTTTATGATAAGGCACGTGAAGCTATTGAAAAAGTGGCTGCTGCTCAGGGATTTGATTATGTATTGGATTCTTCAACTGGTGGTAGTGTAATAATGGCTAAAGGAAAAGACTTAATGACCGACGTTAAATCTGAACTTGGATTTTAATTTTACTTATACCAACTTGAGTATATAAGATAATTCTTCGCAATTCTTTCTATTTCTTTTTTTGATCTAGATTGTTTAATATCTTTTATTTTTTTAGCTGGAGTTCCACCATATATCGAGTTAGGTTCAACGACAGTGTTCTCCAAAATTACGCTGCCTGCAGCTATAATCGTATTTGAATTTATTATAGCATTGTCCATTACTATACTTCCCATTCCTATTAAAACAAAATCATTTATAGTACACCCATGAATAATTGCGTTATGCCCTACTGAGACATAGTTGCCAATTGATGTGGACGACTTCTTAAAGGTTGCGTGGATTACTGAACCATCTTGGATATTTACATTATTCCCGATTCTTATTTTATTTACATCTCCTCTAATCACAGAATTAAACCAAATAGAAGTATAATCTCCAATAACTACGTCTCCGATAAGAGTAGCATTGTCTGCAAAAAAACAATTTTCACCCCATATAGGTTTTTTATCTAAAACAGATTTTATTAGCATAATTTAAATAAATGTAAATTAAAATTTTAATTTCGCACTATGAAGAAACTTGTAATAAAATCCAATATAGTTAGTGATGATCTAGCATCTTTCCGATGGAATTTTGATTTAAATACTGAAAATAAAAAGTATAACACTGTTGATGAAGCTAAAGACTTGCCTATAGCTAAAGAAATGTTTTATCTNCCATTTATAAAATCNGTNTCTATNTCAAAAAATGAAATGGTNCTNGANAGATTTGATATAGTATCTTGGNANGATGTNNTAGATGAAGTTGAAAAAATNATTGAAAAAAAATTACAGTCNNTTTTTTNNGANAAATTTNAANTNNATGAAAAAANNNAAAATATNNTTACNCTCTANGCTGAAAGTACACCAAATCCAAAAGTGATGAAATTTGTTTNTAACAAACTTTTAACTAAAAAAATACATGAAGTCAAAAGAGGTAATTTTAGTAATGAGTCCAAATTTATAAATTCAATTTTTTCATTTGACTATGTTGATCAAGTGTTTTTAAATGATAATTATATATCTGTTACTTTAGGTGAAAAGTATAATTGGGATTCTCATGTAAATAATTTTAGAGACTTCTTGAAAGAAAAATTAGAAAAAGAATTCGATTTTAGCCTCGTAGACAAAAAAGAAGTTGAAGAAAACAAATTTAATAATCAATCCCTAGATAAGGTTTCTGATCAAATTATAAAAGTAATTGATGAATATATTAAACCCTCTGTAGCTATGGATGGTGGAAACATCTTATTTAAACAATATCATCCCAAAGAAAAATTGGTAGAAGTAGTTTTACAAGGAGCTTGTAGTGGTTGTCCGTCCTCGACAATTACATTAAAAAATGGTATTGAAAATATGTTAAAAGAANTGATCCCAGGGAAAGTAGAGACTGTATCTGCAATTAACGGATAGAAATCGTCTTTTTTAATTTTTTAAGTAATTATTTTTCAGATAAAGAGGTTCACAGTAAGCTAAATCAGCATAATTTTTTTTTAAAAATTTGGTGTAAGAAATTTCACCCATTTCTTTTGAAGANGGGTTGGATATTTCAATTATATATTTGAATTCGTTNGAATTGAAAATACTTTTACANTTTTCAGCTCCATTTCCAAAAATAACCTTCTTTTTATTTGGAAAGTCATGAAAAAAATCTTCTGAAAGAATTCTTGAGGTTGGAGATTTTAATAGTTTATGATTTTTATCAAAAATCGAAAAGTATACTTCCATTCTTCTTGCATCAAACATCGGAACTAAAATTTCTTCATTTGTTGTTTTATACTTGTGTGCAAGAATTTCAAGGCTATTAATTGTAATTAAAGGNATATCTTTTGAATAGCATATACCTTTTGCTGAGGATAGACCTATCCTCAGCCCTGTAAAGGACCCTGGCCCAATACCAACTGAGACAGCCATTAGTTGGTCATATTCAAGCTTTGAATTAACCATGGACTCTTCTATAAATGAATGTAGAAATTCGCTATGCTTGTACCCTTCACTGTCTGACTCTTTTGTGTATATTATTTGATTTTCGTTTGATATGGATACTGAGCAATTTGTTGATGAAGTTTCTAAGCAAAGAATATAATTTTTCATGAGATAAAATTACATACTAATGGGTATCCCAAAATAAAACTCCAAAACTTTTAATTTAAATATATAATCATATTTAGAACGTATTTCATCAGAAACNGANGTNTCNTAAGACTGTTTAATTTGGAGGTAGTTAAAGCTGTCAATTATTCCTTCGTCAAATCTATCCTTAGAATTGTTAAATGAGGTTAGTCTTGCATCTTTAGTTTTTTTTGCTGCTTCATAAAGAGTGTAAGCTCCCTTTGTATCGTTAAAAGCTTGATTAACAGTAGTTTCTAGATCTAATTTTTGTTGCTCCATTAAATTTTTTGATCTTTCAAGATTAATTTTTGATTGCCTAAAATTATTTCTATTTCTTAAACCATTAAATATTGGNATGTTCAATTGAATTCCAAAATTATGTCCATCATTAATTCCCAACTGATCAAAAACTGGTAGAGGCCCAATAACTTCTGGTATTTCTCTATTNGTGTTNACNACNTCTCCNCTNCTNCTNACAAANCCTATNGGGATTTCTTGAAANTCTCCAGAGCCTCTAATCCTNTCTGCATATGATANNCTAGTNCTAAAACTATAAAAACCTACAANTGATGGTAAAAGATTACNTTTTGCTANTTTNATATCTGCTTCTGCTATTTCAACATTTGCAATTGCAAGTTTTATATCATTTCTAAATGATAAGGCTTTTTCAAAAATTTTCTTTGGCCCCTCTTCCATTATTTGTGAAAAGGGCACATCCAAATCTTCAGTTAAAACATCAAAGTTTTCGTAATCCGTAATAAGTAGCAATTGAGCCAGGTTTATTTTGGAGAGTCTTAAATTATTATTGGATAAAACTAGATTTTGCTCTTGGGACGCGACTTCCGCAATTAAATCTATACGGTCATTTTCAATTAAAATTCCAGCTTCAACTAAATTGGTTGTTCTTTCCAATTGTCTTTTAACTATATCTAATTGTGTTTTCTGTACATTTACAATCTCTTTATTGAACATAATCTGCAGATATGCGTTTGCGACAAGCAGCTTGGTATCATCCATTATGTCTTCAATCTGATATTGTCTGGCCAGCAAAGCTAAATTCGCTCTGTAGAGTTGAATAAAATTTTGTTTTCCTCTGTATATATCAACTCCCAAACTTAAATTGCCTGATGAAAATTGNGTTGTCATGTTCTCAAATAAACCAGTAGTAATATTTTGGTTTAAACCAATATTCCATGAATGATTTGCATTAAAGTTAATAGTTGGCAAAAAATTCGCTTTAGCGGTTTTTTTGTCAATTAATGCATCCTCATAGTTTAACTGACCTTGTTTAACTGAAATATTTTTCTCAATCGCCAATTCAATACATTCTTCAAGGGTCCATACTTTTGANTGGCCAATTAATTTCTGGTAAGTTAGAGCAACTATTAAAACAATTAATATTTTATTAATTCTCATCTTTNTCATCTGTATCTGTTTCANTTTCTAGATTTTCAGTTTGTGTTCTGTTCCAAACTTTTACCCTATCGTTTAAATTAATNCCTGATATGATTTCAACATTTATTCCATCAGAAATTCCAATTTCAATATTTTTTCTTTTGAATTTTTGATCTGAAGTTTCAATCTCAACATAAGGCTTGTCCGAATCTTTATCAAACTGAAGTAATGCTTCAGAAATACTTAAAACACTNTCTTTCCTTTCAAGAATAAAGGAAGCATTGGCACTATAGCCTGCCCTAATGGTAAACTCNNTATCTAACTTTAAATCCCCTTCTATCTTAAATTGAACAATACCCTCTTCTTCATTTCCTTTGGGAGCAATAAATTTTAATTTTGCATCAAANAACTTATCATCTATTGCACCTAAACTTACCTTCAATGGCATACCTAAAAACATTTTGTCTACATCTGTTTCNTCTACTTTCCCTTCGAAAATCATTTTGTTTAAATCAGCAATAATAGCAATTGTNGTTCCATTGTTAAAAGAATTACTTTCNATTACCTGATCTCCTTCCTTAACAGGTATCTCTAGNACNGTTCCAGGTACNGTTGCTCGAACATCTGTGTTTGCAGTAGCNAGTCCTCCAGCAGATCCAGATTTTATAATTTTNNAATCATTTTCNGCATTNNNNAAATCTTGTTTTGACCTGTTNAAGTTCAATTTTATNTCCTGAAATTCCTTNANNGATATNATTCCNTTTTTCATCAAATTTTGATTTCTTTTAAAATCAATTTCAGAGTTTTTAAAAACTAGTCTTGCATTTGCTAATCGACCTTTAGCANTGTTAAGTTGTCCTTCATCAGGAACAATTTTTATTTTNGCGATAATATCTCCTTGTTTAACAAANTCGCCTTCTTCAACAAAAATTTGACTCAGAATTCCTTGTACTTGAGGTTTAATTTCAACTTCATCTTCAGGAATGACTTTACCAGTTGCTACTGTTTTTCTCTCAATATTTGTTATGAAAGGAGTATTTGTTTCATAAGTTATATTTCCCTTGCTATTTGATTTTATAAAATAGGCGATAGAAAATAAACCTGAAAAAACGACAGTAAATAATAATAAATAGCGNATGATTTTTTTCATAATTTAAATTTATTCTTCTCTTAATGCATCAATTGGTTTAATACTTACAGCTCTTTGTGCTGGGATTAAACCGATTAGTGTTCCAAGAGAAATAATGATTAATAATGCGGCCAAAATAAATGAAATCGGAACAGTTGGATTGGTATATGGAAAACTATCAATATCCGTTGTGGCTACATTAATACCATAAAGTACTAACCCGCCTAATATAATTCCAAAAATTCCAGACACCAGAGTTAAAAACACGGACTCTAATATTATTTGAGTTTTCACCTCAGACGGAGTAGCTCCTATTGCTCTTCTAACACCTAATTCTTTAGTTCTTTCTTTAACCGATATCAATAAGATATTCCCAATTCCAATAACACCTGCAAGTATTGTAGCTATTCCGACGATAATTGAGAGAAGTGTCATTCCTTTTGAAAACCCTTTAATTTTATTGAATATTTCTCCTAAGTTGAAACCGCTAATTGCCCTTTCATCTAATGGATTTACGTTATGAATTCTTTTTAGCGTACTTTTTATTTGTTTTTCAACATCTACTACATTTGAATCATCATAGGCTGCNATTGTNAACCAACCAACGTTTTCACCCGTATTATAAATGTTTTTAAATGTTGTAAAGGGTATAAATATGTCACCATCTGTCTCAAAACCACCGCCTTGAATATATTTGTGGACACCTACTATTTGAAAAAAAACATCATCTAATTTGATATATTCGCCGATTACTTTTTCTCCTTCAACAAACAATTCTTTTTTTGTTCTCTCTCCAATCACGCAAACTTTTCTGGACAAATCAATATCAATTTGATTTATAAACCTCCCCCCTTTAAAAATTTTTTTTGTTGCAATTTTGGTGTATTCAGGAAAGTCACCATAAATATTGTAATTACCAGATTTAGATTTTCTTACAATGGTCGCNGGAGCTGAACCCCCAAAAACTCCTCTTGCATTTCTGGGAGCTATATATTGTATCTCTGGTACGTTATTTAATAATACTTCTGCATCACTAATTTTGAGCCTAGGTCTCCTGCCTGTCTTAAACCCTTTATAAGGCATGCTCGTTTGCTGTGTCCATATAAACATTGAGTTCATAGCAATATTTTCAAACTCCTTATCAAATCCATTATCTAAACCATTTGATGAACCCGATAATGTTATATATATAAAGATACCCCAAAGTACTCCTATAACAGTAATAATGGTCCTAACCTTATTTTTCTTTATGGAACTAAAGATTTCCTGCCAAGTATCGTAATCAAAAATGACTTTTAAACTATTCATCTCTTAATGCTACTATTGGTTTTATACTCGCTGCCCTTTTAGCTGGAACATAACCAGCAATAGCGCCAAACAAAATTAGTACTATTGTGGCGAAAAATGCAGTGCTTAAATTTATNTAGGGATTTTTGATAAAATAATCTTCCAATCTGTTACCTATATTTTTTAGAATTAAAACGGCAAAAAACATTCCAAGATAACCTGAAACAGTTGTAATAAAAATAGATTCTTGTAATACCATGCTTATAACTGATTTTGGTGACGCTCCAAGCGCTTTTCTGATTCCAAGTTCCTTAGTTCTCTCTTTGACAACAAAAACCATAATATTTGAAATTCCAATTATTCCCGCAATAAGAGTTCCTATCCCAACAAAAGTCACGATTATTTGTAGTGCTGATGCGAATTGCTGATTACGTTTTAGATCNTCCGATACATTTCTAATGAAAATACCCTTTGAATCTGAAGGNGCAATAAATTTTTTTTGCTTCAAATATTCACGAAGTTGTTTCTCGAAGGCTAGGGCACCAGAATTCCCNATTTCAGGTTTGAAAGCTACAATTATTGAACCAATTTTTTTTGTTGCCTTTTCCATTTTTTGTCTTGTAGTATAGGGGATGTAAACAAAACGTTCCTCATTATCACCCCCGGAATCTTTAAAAACTCCTACTACTTTAAAAACAGTTTTACCAATATCAACGAATTTGCCAATTGGATCTTCTTCTCCAAATAAATCCCTTGCGACCAAACGCCCAATAACAGCAACCTTTTTCTTTTGCTTAATGTCAGTATCGTTTAAATATCTNCCACTGNATACAATTGTTTTTTCNGCAAATTGGTGAGANGGNGCAACTGCTCTTGTGGTNTAGTTTCCGTATTCATTTTTAAATTTTATTTTAGCTCCTCTTGTTATCCTTGGGGTTATATACTCTAAATAAAAGCTGAAAAACTTTTGTATATCAAATAAATCTTCATTTTCAAATTCTATCCTCCTGCTGGCTTTGTAGCCTTTAAATGGTTTTGATGTTTTACCCGATTCTATATAAAGTATGTTCGTAGCGTCATCTAAAAAAAACTCTTTAAATGAGTTTTTAAGTCCATTTCCAAATCCAAATAATATTATGAAAATAAAAATACCTAATGCAACTGTAAAACCAGATAAAAAAGTCCTCAACTTATTCTTTTTTATCGTTTCAAATATTTCCTGCCAACGATCTTTATTAAACATTTAATTTTATTAGGTTTTGTTTNATTTTTTTATCCTCGACTATAATTCCATCTTTAAGTCTAACAATTCTTTTACACATTTCTGCGATATCTTCCTCATGGGTAACCACAAGAATTGTTTTACCGGAATTATTTATTTCTTGGATCAAATTCATTACCTCGTGAGAAGTTTTACTATCAAGTGCTCCCGTGGGTTCGTCAGCCAACAAAACCTTGGGCTCTGTNACCATTGCTCTNGCNATCGCTACTCTTTGTTTTTGACCTCCAGAGAGTTCACTTGGNAAATGGCTTGACCAATCACCTAATCCAAACTTTTGTAGATATTTCATCGCCTTTTGTTGTCTCTCTTGCCTTCCAACCCCTTGATAATACAGAGGTAATGAAACATTTTCAACTGCATTTTTATAATTTATTAGATTGAAAGACTGAAATACAAATCCTAAAAATTTATTTCTATACTTAGCTGCTTTAGTCTCATTTAGATTTTTAATCTCTACATTATCAAGTCTGTAGGTGCCTCCATCTAATAAATCTAGCATGCCAATTATGTTTAGTAAAGTGGATTTCCCTGAACCCGATGAACCCATAATAGCAATTAATTCTCCCTCTTCAATTTTTAAATTTATTCCCTTCAAAACATGAAGTGAGGAATTCCCAATTTTATATGATTTATGTAAATTTTCTAATTCTATCATTCTAAATTAATTATATATTGAACTAATTAGGAAATAAACAAACGGAATAAAATCTGACACCAAACCTAAAAATAGAGTGAAAAATTTATTAAATATAATGCAATCTGATCCTGGGGATTGAATAAAACCAAAACTTTCACAGTAAGAGATTATGTATTTGTTAAATATAATTAAGCCCAAACAAAATAAGCCATTATTTTTTATACTTTTTAAATTATCAAAGAAAACTTTGAATGCTTTTTTCCCCTTGTTTGTTATTTGACATAGGGTAACAGGGTTATTATTGAAATACGTTTTATTGAT